>JBIIMX010000221.1:0-5648 GCA_044337765.1 Pirellulales bacterium
CGGGTGAAGTGATCGCCTTTCACGGCTACCGCGAGCATGGACCGGTGCAGCCGATGGACCTCTATCCCGGGCCGCCCGAGGGCATGAGCGAACTCTTCTGGCAGGCCAAGCGGTTTCACAGCTTTCTCTGGGCGAGCGGCGGCGTGTTCAGCGACTTCTACGTGCACCATGTCGACGAGGTCTGCTGGATGAAGGGTGCCTGGCCCGTGAAGGCCGAGGCGACCGGCGGCCGGCATTTCCGCGGCAAGCTCGACGACCAAAACTTCGACAGCTACGGCGTCGAATACACCTTCGCAGACGGCACGAAGTTCTTCTATTCCGGCCGCACGATGAAAGACTGCGAGCAGAAGTTCGGTGTCTTCGGCCAGGGATCGAAGGGGGCCTTCACCATTTCCGGCAGCGGCCACTCGCCGGCGAAGTCGACGATCTACAAGAGCCAGAAGATGGACAAGGACAACATTCTCTGGACGGCCCAGCAGCCGGAGAAAAGCCCCTACCGCTTGGAGTGGGAGCACCTCGTGGCGGCCATCAACTCCGGTGAAAGCTACAACGAGGCGGTCCGCGGTGCCGAGGCGAGCCTCGCCACCGCCATGGGGCGTTTCGCGGCACACACCGGCCGGACTGTGACCTACGAAGAGATGTTGAACAGCCCCGACGATCTCACGGCCGGCGTCGCCGAGTTGACCGACGATTCCCCCGCGCCGCTGCAACGGAACGCCGAAGGGGTGTACCCCGTGCCGATGCCGGGCCGCTACAAGTTCGAATTCCGCGGATGATGCGGCAACGCCGGCAGGAGCGTCGGCTTCGGAAACGACACGCGCACCCGCCCGCACCGGGTATCATGCCGCCATGAAAGCAACGTTTACCGAGATCGCCCCCGGCATCCACGTCTGGGCCGACACCTGCAACGTCTACGTGATCAAGGACGGCTCGGCTGCCATTCTGATCGACCTGGGCGACGGCAGCGTGCTCGACAGCCTGTCACAGATCGGGGTCACGAAGGTCGACTGGGTGCTCTACACGCATCACCACCGCGAGCAGTGCCAGGGGCACGCACAACTCGCCGGTCATGCCGTGGCCAGCGGCGGCGTCAAGGTGGCCGCGCCGGCCAACGAGCGGGACCTGTTCGAGAAGCCCCTCTCGTTCCGCTCGGCAGTGCCGAAGCTCTCCGACAAATTCACCGTACACGGGGCGAGCTACGTGCGCCCGCCGATCCATCCAATCGCCATCGATCGGGCCTTTGAAAAGATGGACTCGCTGGAATGGCGGGGCCGTACGATCTGGTGCGCGGAAACCGCCGGCAACAGCCCCGGCTCGATGAGCTATCTGATCAGGCAGCCTGCCGCGCTGGGCACGAACGGCGGCTGGCTCGCGTTCACGGGCGACCTGATGCTCGACGGCGCCGTCCTCCACACCTGGTTCGACAGCGAGTGGGACTACGGCTTCTGCAAGGGGATCTACGCGACCGCCACCGCTGCGGGCTATCTCGAGGCCTTCTCACCGCTCGTGATGCTGCCCTCGCACGGCCCGCCGATCCGAGACGCAGCAACGCAACTGACCACGTTCCAGAAGAAACTCCGTCGGCTCGAGAAGGTGGCCAAACGGGGGTACGAGGTTTTTACGTTCGCCGGATGCGACCAGGACCGCGTGTCGAGGCCATCGGCCGTGCCGCACCTCTGGCAGGTGTCGCCACACCTCTCCAAGGTCCGCGGCCCCGAATACTGGGTGAACTTCCACATGCTCGTCTCCGACGACGGGCACGCGCTCCTGATCGACTGCGGCCTCTTCGACAGAAAGTTTCTCGACCGCCTGCTCGACGGGGCCCGGGGCACGCTCGGCATCACGTCGATCGACGCAATCCTGGTCACCCACATGCACGGTGATCACTTCCTCGACGCCGATCACCTGAGGAAGACCCGCGGCGTGGAGATCTGGACCCATGAGCGGGTGGTCGACTTGATCGAGCGGCCTCTCGACTACGACTACGACGCGATGATCCCGTCCTACCGCGAGCGGCCCTCCGGTGACTTTCAGAGCCTGAAGGTCGACAGGGTGATCCGCGACGGCGAGGTGATCCGCTGGCGGGGCCACGACCTCGCCTGCGACTGGATGCCGGGGCAGACGGAGTTTGCCTGCTGCGTGCACGGCGTGATCGACGGCAAACGCGTCGCCTTCACCGGCGACAACATCTTCGGCTCGCCGTCAGACCCGGCCCAGCATGGCCACGAAGCCGTGGTCGCGAGAAACTCCTGCACCATCGACGAGGGCTACGGCTACGCTGGAAAATACCTCCATTCGATCGCGCCCGATCTGATCCTCGGCGGCCACTCGTGGGCCATCGAAAACCCCAAGCCGCTCATCGACCGCTATCTCGCGTCGGCCGACGAACTCCGCGAGGCCTATCGCGATCTCACCAAAGAACGCGACTACCGGCTGGCCTACGATCCCTACTGGGCCCGCGTGCATCCCTACCGGGTGAACGTGAAGCCGGGGGAGACGGCCGATGCGGCCGTCGTCGTCAGGAACTTCCTCGACGTGCCGACGGTCTACGAGATCAAGCTCGTCTGCCCGCCGGGGCTCCGCTTCGATCCCTCGGTGGCCACGCTCCGCGTCGATGCCGGGGGCATGCGGCGGCTGCCGGTACGGGTCGCGGCTGCGAGCGACGCCCCCGCCGGGGTGGCACTCGTGGCGATCGACGTCACGCACGACGGCGTCCGCCGCGGGCAGCTCTTCGACGTCATCGTGAACGTCACGCCATAGGCATGCGGGCACACGCTCCCGGATGAAATGCTCGGCCAAATTCCACCGGCCGCTGGAGCGGTGGGCCGCGGCTTCGCTATCATGCCCCCGCGTGCATGACGGGTGCACGCGCCCCGCCCCGAACATGGAGTCTCTCTCGTGCCAGTCACCTCCCCACGTCGTCTCGTCGTTCATGGTGCCGCCGGCCGCATGGGACAGCGGATCATTGCCTGTGCGGCGGCGGAATCGTCCGACCAGGCGATTCCTGTCTGGCAGATCGTCGCCGCCGTGGAACGGGCTGGTCATCCGCGGCTGGGCGATGATGCCGGCTCGCTGGCCGGCATCGCCACCGCCGGCGTGCGCGTCAGCGAAACATGGACATGCCCCGCCGACGTGGCGATCGACTTCTCGCTGCCCGGCGCCGTCGCCGGCATCGCGGCCGCCTGCGTGCAGGCCGGCGTGCCGCTCGTCGTGGCCACCACGGGGCTCGAGCCCGCCGACCGGCGTGCGATCGACGAGGCGGCGCGAAAGATCGCGGTGCTGCAGTCGCCGAGCATGAGCCTCGCCGTGAACATCGCGATGGATCTCGTCGGCCGCGCCGGAGCCCTGCTCGCGCGGGTGGGGAACCGGAGCGACGTCGAGATCATCGAATGCCACCATCGCCACAAGGAGGATTCTCCGAGCGGCACGGCACTGAAGTTCGGACAGATCGTGCAGGACTCCTTCGGATTCACCCGAGTGGCGCACGGCCGCGAGGGCCGGCCCGGTGCCCGCCCCGCCGACGAGATCGGCTACCACGCCGTTCGTGCCGGTGACAATCCCGGCGAGCATACGATCCTCTTCGGGCTCGAAGGAGAATCGCTCTCCATCAATGTCCGCGCGACGAGTCGCGACTGCTACGCCCGCGGCGCGCTGGCCGCGGCGGCATTCCTGGTCGGCAAGCCCGCCGGACTCTATTCGATGCGGGACGTGCTGGGCCTGTCCTGAATCGCAGCCCATGCCACCTGCCGCGACCGGTGTCGGTCTTCCCCTGCGGGCCAGCCATGCTGCACGCGGCGTGTGCCCTCACCGCCTCTGCCGTGCCAGCAACCACCAACCGGCGGCGATCTGCACAAGCAGGGTGACGAGGCCGGCCCGCGAATGCCCCGACGCCGCCAACACTGCCCCGAAGAGCAGGCTGGCCGCAAACCCGGAAAGCTTCGTGCCGACCTGCATCAGTCCGAACGTCGCTCCGAAGCGGCCGCTGGGCGCGATGCCCGCCACCGTTGCCCGGATCACGCTCTGCACGCCACCGAGCACGAGGGCAAGCAGTGCCGCCAGCCAGTGGAGCTGTGCGGGCGTCCGCACCAGCCAGGCGAGCACCAGCACGGCCATCCACCCGAGGAGACACACGGCCAGCGCCCCACCCCGGCTCCAACGCGACGACAACCAGCCGATGAAGAGTGCCCCAGGAAGTGCGACCGCCTGCACGAGCAGCACGAGCCAGACGAGCGACGTGCCGTCCAGGTG
Organism: Pirellulales bacterium; assembly: GCA_044337765.1. Taxonomy (GTDB): domain Bacteria; phylum Planctomycetota; class Planctomycetia; order Pirellulales; family UBA1268; genus CAMCQY01. Next base: position 4,249 of record JBIIMX010000221.1, read on the forward strand.
AAATTCCTCGAGCGCCAGACTCGAAAACTGCGCGATCGCAGTCTGCACGGCGCCCAACACGAGCACACACCCCAGCAGCACGCGGCCCAGCGGGCGGCCCGTCTCGTCCGCGGAGCCGTTTTCGACAGCCGCAGCCCGCGTTCCCAACGACCGCGCGAAGGCGAGCAGTTCGCCCACCGATGAAACGGCATGCACTTCCGATGCAGTGCCATCCGCGTGCCCATCGACGCCGAATCGCGTCCAGACAGCCGGTAGCGAGAACAGAAGCCACCAGCAGCCGGTGAAGGCGAACGCCACCCGCAGCGATCCCGGCGTCGTCAGCCCCAGCCGATCATGCGCCGCCACGATCGCCGTGGCCGCCAGGAGCGCGACCGCTCCGCCCGCGTAGCCCGCGGCAAAACCGCCGGCGGAGAGCCGGTCAGCCGCATGCCCCGAGGCGATCCGCGGCAGCAGACTGCCGGTGAAGATTGCCGCCATGTCGCAGCCGACGGCAGCCACAACGATGCCCGCCGCCACGGCCAGGCGTGCTGTCGGCGGAACGGCTCCGACCGCGAGGAGCGCCAGGCTCCCTGCGATCACGCTCGCGATCAGCGCGGTCTTGTGCCGCTGCGTTCGGTCAGCCCAAGCCGACAGGAAGGGCGCGGCCACCGCCGAGACCAGCATCGCGGCCGCCATCATCCAGGCCCAGATCACGCCGCCCGGCAGGCCCCATGCCTTGTCGGCAAACACGACCCGTTCGACATAGGCCACGATCAGCGTGATCAAGACCGTCGAGAAGGCGCTGGCCGCCCAGTCGAGCAGCACCCACGCCACGGCGGCGAACCGTGAATTTCGCGTGCTATCGTCTCGCTGAGGCTCGCTGTGCATGAGGGCGGTCAGTGTAGCCGCCGACACGAAAAGCCGGCCAACACTTTCATGTTTCGCAGAACTGGCATCCACGAGTTCGGGCGTCCGCGACCACCGACCGGTTTGAGAGCCGGGTGGCCTTTTGAGAGCCCGGTGGCCTGACGTACGATGTGTCAGGAACCGACCGCTGTTCGCTGTAGCCGGCTGATCGAGACAGACATTCTCCCCGTCGCGTCCCTCTCCCGCCAGGTTCATTTGTGATCGATCTCCTCATTACGTATGACCTGGAGGGCTGGGCCTATCATGGCCGTGCTTTGGCGTTGGCCCGGCACGCCCCGGCCGACTTTCGGGTCCGAGTCGCTCATCTCAACACCGCGGGCCGTGATCCATCGGACCACGCCGCGATCCGCGAGTCCGTGCTCGGGGAAAGCGCTCCCGACCTCATCTTCGTGCTCTGCTACCACCAAGCCAAGGGAATGCGGCGGGCCATCCAAGATCGTGGCTGGCACACCCGCCTGATCGCCTCGTGGAACAACGGCTGGCCAAGCCGCGAG
>JBIIMX010000222.1:0-5628 GCA_044337765.1 Pirellulales bacterium
CATGGAGGTGCCGTGGCGGGAACACCGGGAAAGCATGCTCGACTTCCTCGACACGCTCTGGACGGCCGAGGGCGCTTTCCACGGCTCGTGGGCCGACGACGAACCCGATGCCGAATACACATTTTATGGTCTGGTGGCATTGGGACATTGCAGCGTGTGAACGAGACCCGTGGGGACGAGATTCCATCTTGTCCATGCAGCTGACGCGGATTCCGCAAGTTGGAAACTCGCGGCCACGGGGCATATCACACCACAGCGCTCATGAAGAGCGTCCCTACCCGCCCCCTGTGGGGACGAGATTCCATCTTGTCCATGCAGCTGGCACGGATTCCGCAAGTTGGAAACTCGCGGCCACGGGGCATATGACACTAAAGCGCTCGTGAAGAGCGTCCCTACCCGCCCCCGTGGGGACGAGATTCCATCTTGTCCATGCAGCTGGCACGGATTCCGCAAGTTGGAAACTCGCGGCCACGGGGCATATGACACTAAAGCGCTCATGAAGAGCATCGGGTATCGTATGGAAGCATGTCACGCTCCCACTCCATCCTTGATTCCGATGCGTTCCATGCTGCACGCCGCGCGGCCGTGGCCGAACTTCTCGGCCGACGCACGGCCGCCGGACACTGGACGGGAACACTCTCGTCAAGCGGCCTCTCCACGGCGACCGCGATCACCGCCCTGCGACTGGTCCACGCCGATGAACACGCCTCGCGGATCACCGCCGGCAGCCGATGGCTCGCGGACACCCAGCTGGCCGACGGCAGCTGGGGCGACACCGTTGCCAGCAAGGGCAACCTCTCCACAACGCTCCTCTGCTGGGCGGCGCTCTGTCCGCTGGCCGAGGGCTGCACCAGCGACAACGCCCTGAAGAATGCCCTGAAGATTGCAGTCGAACGGGCGGCCGGCTGGATTCGCAGCCAGACCGGCAGCCTGGAACCCGACGCGATCGCCGCGGCACTGGCGGCCATCTACGGCCGCGACCGGACGTTCAGCGTGCCGATCCTCACGCATGTCGCACTCTGCGGCCGATTCGGCGATCCACGGCAGCCAACGACATGGCGGGTGATCCCGCAACTGCCGTTTGAGCTGGCCGCGTTGCCGCAGGCAGCGTTTCGGCTCGTTGACATGCAGGTGGTGAGCTATGCCCTTCCTGCACTGATCGCCATCGGACAGGTACGGCATGCTCGCGGGCAGGCGTGGGGGCTGCTGAAGCCCCTCCGTGATGCCGCCCGCGAACCGACGCTCCGCACGCTCGCCGCCATTCAGCCTGAGAACGGCGGTTATCTCGAGGCAACGCCGCTGACGTCGTTCGTGACCATGAGCCTGGCCGGCATGGGGCTCTCTCGCCATGCGGTGGTCCGCCAAGGCGTGGCGTTTCTCACGCAGTCGCAGCGGCCCGACGGTTCGTGGCCGATCGACACGAACCTTGCCACCTGGGTGACGACGCAATCGGTGGCGGCACTGTCGGCCGGCGGGCGGCTGGCGGAGCATCTCGGACCGACGGAGCGGGAGTCGATCCGTCGCTGGCTGCTCGGCCAGCAGTGGCGTCGCGTGCATCCCTACACGGGTGCCGCGGCCGGAGGTTGGGCATGGACCGATCTGCCGGGCGGCGTCCCCGATGCAGACGACACCAGCGGCGCAGTCGTGGCACTGTCGCAGCTCGAAGCGGCGGAGGCGTCTGTGCCCGCCGAAGAGGTGCGGCGGGCTGCCGCGGCGGGGCTCGACTGGCTGGCAAATCTCGCCAATCGCGACGGCGGACTGCCCACGTTCTGCCGCGGCTGGGGCCGGCTTCCCTTCGACACGTCGTGCCCCGATATCACTGCGCACGCCCTGCGGGCGGCGGAATGCTGGTCGGAGTCTGCCGGTGGTTCAACCGGGCGACCGCGTGGCGATCGACGGCAGGGCGATTCTTTGCCGTGGCACCGCATGCTCGCCGCTGCACGACGCTATCTCGCGAACGCACAGGCGAGGGACGGCTCTTGGTGCCCGCTCTGGTTTGGCAACGAGCATCATGCCACACAGGCAAACCCGACCTATGGCACGGCGAGGGTGGTGCTGGCCACGCTCGATCCGCGGGGTGCTGAGTGGCTGCTGGCCTGCATGACAGCCGACGGCGGCGTGGGCGGCGGACCGGGACTCTTGCCCTCGATCGAGGAGACCGCCCTCACCGTCGAGGCCCTGGCCCGGGTGGCGGCGGAAGGCCGCGATGCCGGGCTGCGCGACCGGGCGACCGACGCCGTCGCCCGCGGCGTGGCATGGCTCCTGGACCGCACCGCCGCAGCCACACGCTTCCCCGCCGCTCCGATCGGCCTCTACTTCGCAAAGCTCTGGTACGACGAGGAACTCTATCCGCTGGCATTCACGGTGGCGGCGCTGGAGCGGGCGGCTGCGATTCCACGTTCGCGGAATTGAGAGCCGCTGTATCCGCCACGATCCGGGCGTGATGAATTTCGGCGTTGGAAAGGCCCCAGATGCGGGCGGTGTGGTCGTCGGACGCAGTCGCCAGACGGCTGCCATCGGGGCTGAACGTGACGGCCATGACATGGTTGGCATGGCCGCGAAGCACGGCAAGTTCTTCGCCACGCGCGACGTCCCACACCCGCACGGTGTGGTCAGCCGCTCCCGTCACGAGCCGACGGCCGTCGGGGCTGAACGCGAGTCGATAGACGCTGTCGGAATGCCCAGGCAGGGACTTCCTCTCGCTCCCCGTGACTGCATTCCAGAGGCAGACCTCGCTGCTGTAAAAAACAGCTGCCAGCCATCGCCCGTCCGGACTGAAGTCGATGGCGTGCACGGTGCCTCCTCCGCTCGACATCACTGCGATTTCGCGTCCCGTTGCGACATCCCAGATCCGGGCGCTGTCGCTGCTCGTCTGCCATACGCCGCTCGCCGCCGTGGCCAGCCGGCTGCCATCGGGACTGAAGCAGACGGCAGTGATGCCGGTCGAATGCCCTTCCAACACGGCGATGGATGCGGCTGTTTCCGTGTCCCAGATGCGGGCTGTGCGGTCGGACGAGCCGGTGGCACATCGTCTGCCATCGGGGCTGAACGCCACCGACGTGATGCCGCTCGTATGCCCCCGAAGCACAGCTCGCACCTCGCCTGTCGTCAGATCCCAGAGGCGGCCAGTGGTGTCATCCGAGCCGGTCACAAGCAGTCTTCCGTCGACGCTGACCGCCAACGACGTGACACTCTTCTCGTGCCCCTTCAGCACCAAGAGCTGCCGCCCACCGGATCCTTCCCAGAGCCGCGCCGTACCATCCGCCGAACACGTGGCAATCCGACCGCCATCGGGTGTGATGACCAGTCCGGTGAGCGGTCCCTCATGGCCCGCGAGCAGAGCGACCTCGCGGGCCGTGGACACGTCCCAGATCCGAGCCGTGCGGTCGGCCGCTGCCGTGACGACCCGCCCGCCGTCGGGCGTGAACCTGATGGCGACGATCTTGTCGGTGTGTCCTGCGAGGGTGTGCAGTTCGCCGCCCCTGACGACGTCGAAGAGCCGCGCCGTACTGTCAAAGGAGCCACCGGAAGCCGTGGCCAGCCGTTTTCCATCGGGACTGAAAACAACGGCCGTCACTCCGTTGGAATGACCATCGAATACCGCGAAGGCCGCTCCCGTGGTGGCATCCCACAGCCGGGCCGTCCGATCCACAGATCCAGTCGCGAGAAGCGTTCCATCGGGGCTGAAGATCATGGCACGGATGTCGTCGGAATGACCGCTGGCCTCGGCGACATCGCCTGAGAGCGGATTCCAGAGCAGGAGCCGTCGATCCCTGCAGACCACCGCCACGCGGCTGGCGTCCCGATTGACGGCGAGCAGATTGATCGCCGCCGGGCCACCGCCAGCCGATCCGGGTGGCTTCCAGGAGCCGAGCTTTTCCTTGGTCTGTGGATTCCAGAGCCGCACGATGCCATCCCGGCTGAACGTCACGGACCGCGTTCCGTCGGCGGAGGCTACCCGCCTGACGATGCCACTGGCCGGCATGATGGGCAGCCTGACTCCGAACCGGGTCGGCGCCGGGCTCCTGCCGGCCGCTGCTGGCAGCCCCATCCCCGCCTGAAAGGGCGGTCTGGGCAACGGGAAAGCACCAACCGCCGTGGGAAACTCCCCCCTCGAACTGATCAGTTCGCCGGTGTCGGCATTCCACGTGCGGAGGGTGGCGTCGGCCCCGCGCGTGACCACGCGAGCGCCATCCGGGCTGAACGAGACCGACCCGACGCCGCCGACATGCCCGCGCAGCACGGCATAGGCCCGGTCGAGCCTCGCCTCGAGAACACGCAGTTCGATGGGGTTGCCCGCACCTTCAGCGAGGCCATGATTTTCCATCAGCAGGCTGCGTGCCTTGTCAAAATTATGCTCGGCGACCTTGTCGCTGGCTCGATACAGGTTGCCGACGTAGACGCGGTCGTTGGCCCGCGCCGTCTCGGCCTCGGCACGCTGCCTCTGACGGTTGGCCTCTGCAGCCTGAGTCTGTGCCTCGGTCTCCTTTTCGACGGCCCGGTTGCGATCGACGATCGCCTGCTGTTTCTGCTGCTCGGCCCGGAGGTAGAAGAAAGAGATGCCCGCGACGGCCATGGCCAACGCGACGAAGGTGCCGGCGAGGGCGGCAACAGCGGCGCGGTGCCTGCGGGCAAGCCTCCGGAGCGAGTCGGAGAAACTTGGCGGGGCCGCGAGAATCGGATCGCCGGCGAGGTAGCGGCCGATGTCGGCCCCCAGTTCGCCGGCGCTGGCGTACCGCCGGGCACGATCCTTTTCCAGGCATTTTCCGGCGATGATCGAGACGTCGCGGCGGAGCGTGCGGTTGACGGCGGAAAGCGGCGTCGGCGTGGCTTCCCGCACCACGCGGGCCGCCTCGTAGACCGGTTTCTGCCGGAGTTCATAGGGCGGCTGCCCGGTAAGCAGTTCGTAAAGCACGACCCCCAGCGCGTAGACGTCTGAGCGAACGTCGATCTCATCCGGATCGGCGTCGAATTGTTCCGGGCTCATGTACTGGAGCGTGCCGATGAGCTGGCCCACGTCGGTGTGCAGACTTGTCAGGGCCATGTCGGCGTCGGTGCTTCTCGCGATCCCAAAATCGATCACCTTGGGCTGGCCGCCGGCATCGACGAGGATGTTGCTCGGCTTGAGATCCCGATGGATGACACCCCGCTGGTGACCATGGGCCACCGCCAGACAGACCTGCCGAAAGAGCTCCAGCCGCTCGGCCGCGGAGAGATCGCGTGACTCCGCGTAGGCCGTGATCGAAGCGGCATGCGGGATGAACTCCATGACGAAAAAGGGCTCGCGACCCCCGGCCGTTTCGTGGATGCCGACGGTGTGGATCTGCGCGATCCCCGGATGCCGAAGCCGGCCGAGAATCCTCGCCTCGTAGTCGAACCGTTTGAGCAGCGAGCCCGATGCGATGCCGTCCCGCATCACCTTGACGGCCACAGGACGACCGGGCTGCTCCTGCCAGCCCTCGTAGACACGGCCCATGCCCCCCTCGGCGATGAGCCGCACGACCGTCACGCCATCCAGGTCGGCGCCCACGAGAGGATCCGGACGCGAAGCCTGGATCGGATCGGGTGCGGAGCCGATGCCAAACATTTCGGATGCGCCCGACAGCCGGGAACTGTCCACGTCGACGG
>JBIIMX010000223.1:0-5620 GCA_044337765.1 Pirellulales bacterium
ACGTACATCTCGCCCAGCGTCTGCCCCTCGCGGATCAGCGGTTCGCCGGCGGCGAGGTCGACCGTCCGCCGTTCGAGCGGCGCCGCCGAGTTCAGTCCGGCGTCGAGCGCGTGCAAGAGGATGGCTCCGATCACCCGGTCGGTGGTCAGAACGGTGCCTGCGGCGAGATAGGCCCGGTGCAGGGCGGCCACGTCGGGTCGCTGCCAGACCGCAGCGCGGTCGTCGGCTCGCGCCTGGAAGCCCGCCTCGGGCTTGACGCCGCGGAGCCGGGCTCGCCACTCGTCCCGCTGCGCTTCGAGCTCGCGTTCCGGCTCCTCGGGAAAGAGAAACGCTGCCGTCTCCTGATCCATGTGGCGGTGTACATGACTGCGGACCGTTTCGTCGGCCATGGCCGCGGTGAGCGGCGCGATCCGCCGGGCGATCTCCTGTGCCATCCGCCGCACCCGCGGCGTGGGCGGCCGGGCCGCCAGATGTCGATCGAACGCATCCCGGAACCGCTCGTGGGCGGCGAGGTCGCGGGGCAGGCGGGTCAGGCCGGTGAATCCGGCCAACTGATAGAGAAGTGTGCAGAAATGCTCCGCCACCTCGCGGCCGCGGGGGCTGTGGGGAGGCAGGCCGCAGACGGCGAAGCCCCGGCGGATCGACTCGATGAACGAGGTGGCCACGTAGGCGTAGTCGGCCTCGTAGCCTTCGAGCACCCGCACGCCGTCACCGTGCGGAACAACCACCCCGGCCACATGGTGCCGGAGGTTGACCAGCTGAATGAGCTCCCTGAATGCCGCCGATGTCACCGGCAGCACGAAACCACCGCGGAAGAAATCGCCGGTGCCGAAGATGCGGTGGCCAGCCCGCAGGTGTCCCTCGTTGCGGTACGACGTGGTGACGATCGACCGCACCAGCAGCGACCGATAGATGCCCCCCCAGGCGTAGCCGACCGAGTCGCGGCCATACACACCGCGATGCACCCACAGGTTGCGGAGGGTGCAGAACTGGCGTGCCATGGCCGCGATCGCGCCGCGCCGGGCCTTCGCCCAGTCTTCGTCTGTGAGCTGCGGCAGGGGAATGATGTCCTCGGGGGCGAGGAAGTCTTCGAGCGTACCGCGCGGAGAGTCATGAACTGGGAGTGATCGTGTCATCGCGTGCCCTGAAGGACCCCGGGAAAAACCTGAAGCCAGTGCCGGCGTCAGCCGACCACGTCAACCACGTTTTGCAGCGACTGCCGTACATCGTCGGGCAGCCGTCCCTGCGTCACGAGCGTGTGGGCCTGCTCTCGCAGCGCGTCGAGGCACTCTGCCGGCGTGGCATCCTCGGGCAGGCCGACCACCGCATCGAGCGGAGCATGGGAGTCGCCCCCCAGGAAGGCGAGCAGCTGGGCGACCGAGCGGAGTCGGTCGTCGTGCGTCGTGCGGGCTTGCTCGCCGAGCGTGGTGGCGAGCGTCCGGCTGTTCAGCGTGAGACGGTGCTGCACCGAGGCGGCCGTGGCGGCCCGGAACCCGGAGTCGGTCTTGAGCCCGTCGAACTGCTTGGCGTCGATTGAGATCACCCGCAGCGTCGCCGGCCGGCTGCAGAGGACGGTGGCCACGGCAGGCTGTTGCTGCCACATGCCGATCTCGCCGAGGACGTTTGGAGCCGTGATCTGCACGACCTCCTGCGGCTTCTGTCCGGGCTCCGAAGCCCGCATGACGACGAGCGGCTCGCTCGACTCGAGGACGATCAGCATCCGTTGCATCTGCTGCCCCTGGGTGATGAGCGGCTCGCCGGCGGCGAGCGTTATCGTCTGCGGCTGCCTCGTTCGCAGGGGATCGTCCGGCTCGTCGATCGCATGCAGGAGGACTGCGCCGATGAGCCGGGCCTGCGGGCCTTCCGGGTCGGCGGCCTCGTAGGCCCTCCACAGCGCCGCGAGGTCCTCGCGGGCCCAGAGTTCGCGGCGGACGGCGGCGCGGGTGCTGTGAAAACCGGTGCGGCCCGAGCGTTGCCGGCGTTCCTTCCACTCGGTGAACCAAGGCGCGACCTCGGCGAGCGTCGTCGCCGGATCGGGGAAGAGCCAGTCACGCGACACGGGGTCGACGTGCCGCTCGAGGTGCTCCTTCATGTCTATGCCCGTCATCGCCGCCGTGACGGGCAGGATCCGCTTGGCGATCTCCTGGGCCATGCGGCGAACGCGGCTCGACGGCGGATCGGCCGCGAAGGCGGCCTCGAACGATGCGGAAAACCGGTCATGTGCGTCGAGGTCCCGCGGCACCCGCGTGAGCCCCACTGCTCCGGCGGATTGGTACATGAGCGTGCACATCTCCGCTGCCACCCGCCTGCCGGCCGGGCTGTTCCGCGGCACGCCGCAGGACTCGAGCCCGCGGCGGAGGTTGTCGATGAAGGCCGTCGCGATCGAGGCGTATTCGGCCTCGTAGCCGTCGATCACGCGGACTGCCATCCGGCTCCCGGGCGGCAGCCAGGCCGAGCAATCGCGGGGCAGGTCGGCCGCCTTTCGGGGAGTCACGACGCCGGCGACGTGATGCCTGAGGTTCACGATCCGCATGACGTCCTGGAGGTCGGACGACTCGCGGCCGTGCTTGAAGATCCCGGCGAATTCGCCGGTACCGACGATCCGTTGGCCCGCCCGGAAGTGGCCCTCGTTGCGGAAACTCGTCACGGCTACCGGCCCGACCCGCAGCGTTCGGTAGAGAGCAGCCCAGCCGTAGCCGAGGATGTCGTAGTGAAACCGGCCGCGGTAGGCCAGCAGATTTCGGGGCGTGCAAAAGTGCCAGAGTATCCGCCGGACGGCCGACGTCCGCAGCCGCCCCCACTCGGCCGGGGAAATCTCGGGCAGCGGGATGATCTCATCGGCGGTGAGATGATCCTCGAGCGTGCCACGCCGACGGTGTGACGGGCTTTCGCCCTGAACATCAGCCATCCTGAGTGCAACCTTCCTCCACCGGGTCCGCGGATTCCTTGCGGCACGAACAGCGATGCCATTCCATCGCGGCTATTCCACCAACTTCCCGGAACCGAAGCCTCCATGTCCACCTCTCTTTCGCCGCGGGCGATCCTCATCACGGGGGCATCTTCCGGAATCGGCAGAGCGACGGTGAGGACCTTCTCGGCCGCCGGCGGGCCGCCACGCCGGCCGATGGCGGCTACGACGCCTTCGTTGCGAGGTGCGAGGCGATCTCGTTGGCCACCGGCAAGGCTGCCGGCAGCAGCCCCACGATCGTGGCCGACACGATCTATCGGGCGGTCATGGATCGCGGCTGGCGGCTCCGCTTCCCGGTCGCCCCGCCGGCTCCACTGATCCTGCGGCTGCGAAGGATTCTTCCCGAGGCGTGGTTCCTTCGCTTGATCCGCCGGCACTACGGCATCGACGGATGATGCTGTGGTCCTTGATGGGCCGCGAGGTCGTTGTGGCGATCACGAAGGGCGCACTCGACTCAGGCCCCTGGGAACAGATCTTCTACGGCGAGTTTGACGGCCGCCGGCCAAAACGGGTGCTGGTGAAGATCATCGGCGAGTGAGTGGCCGATCACTCACAGTTCGACGTGGGTGACGCCTGCGATCTCATCGAAGTGCCCGATCTTGAGGAGCACTCCCGGAGACTCTGGCAGTTCGGCGACGAAGACGGGGTCGCACACGGCGACGGCCGAGGCCGAAACTGCGGTCTGCGCAGTGATGCTGGCGGTCATCGACATGACGAAGGCTGTGGCGAGCGAGAATGTCACGAACCAGGGAAGCGTGCCCGCGGCCAGTTGGACCATCCGTTCGAACTCAATGGCCGAGAGATCGTGTTCGATGGCGTAGTGCCTGACCACATCGATCTCCCGCACCGGGTTCATCAACTGGAGCATGTCGTTGCAACTGCACTGGCTCTGGAACGTCTGCCGATGGTTCATCGCGACCGCGAGCGCGAATTTTCGGCGCTGGAACTCGAGCCGGGCCCGCTGGGCCTCGAGTGCCTTCTTCTGGCGGTCGACGTAGCACGCGACCATGGCCCGCGGTATCGCCGTCAAGGCAGACGCGAGGCCTTCGGCGGCCCGTCGGGGCAGGTCCGCCGTGAACAGCCTGCGGTACTCGGCGAACACCTCTTCCTGAATGCTGTGTACCGCGGCCTCGACGTTGGACCGCGTCGTGAAGATGAGTTTGTCGCCGACCTCGATGCACAGCGGTTTGAGATAGTAGACCTTGACTCCGGCCCTTTTTCCCGGGCCTTCGAGGAATTCATCGAGCCTGGTACGGACGCAGGCCGGAACCGTGTCGGTGATCGAATCAAAACGGTCCTGCTCCGTGATGGCGACCAGGAGTTTGCCCTTGGGCAGCCGAATCGACGCCTTGAAGAGATCGATGCCACGGACGTGGGCGAACTCGGCACGGTGCGCATCGAGCACGGCCGACCAACCGTGGTTCCTGGCAGGAGTCGAGAAACTCGATCGGGGCCAGACGCTGGACGACAGCATTGTTCGCGCGAACGCTTCGCTCCTGCCCCGCGGTGGCACCCAGAGCGGCCGGCCAGACCAGCAGGCGAACGGCTCGAGTTCCTGATCGAGCGTAAAGGGCCTGGCGGAGATCGGCCCCCGCAGGGGACGCCTCACCCTCGTGCCGTCACTATCAGCACGCGTCGCCATGGTTGACATGAGAGCCTCCGTGTCGCTCGTGGCGCAGTCCCCGTTCCCGTCGCGTTGAGTGGTTCTCCGACCCCGCCATAAGCCGCTGCAGATCGGCACCCCGCTGAAGACGGAGTCTAGGACGCTCTCAAGCGTTTCTGCAAGTGACGGTCGCAGGGAGGGCCGGGGCATGGGATTCCCCGCGACGACCGGCGCGGCAGCCAGCCGCCCGGGGCTCACACGCAACGCACCGGCCGGAAAACCGTGGCAGAGCTGCCATTGGCAGGACTATCCTTTTCGGGGATCGCTGATGCTGCTGCCGAAGGTTTATTCGGCTGAGGCGATCGCCGGCACCGATCAGCTTGCCGAACAATCCGACACTGCCTAAGATGATCCAGCTTCAGGGGGGTAGCTAAGAGCCTTTCGGAGTGGCTTCATCCGTCCAGTGGTTGGCTGGCTATGGCTTGCCGATTGAACGGGTGATTGCTGCCGAGACAGCGAGGCAGTGAGGCGGCGGCATTTTTTCAGCACCACATTTAATAGGAGTGAAGCGATGATCGAAGGCTTCTTTTTGGTTGGGGCGGCGATGCCCGACCTGTCAGTGTTCCAATACAACGCGGTGGATAACATCTTTTCGATGACGGTCGCGACGATGGGCGCGGCCGCCCTGTTCTTGTACATGTCCCGGGCGCACGTCGATCCGGAATACCGGCCGGCTCTGCTGGTGTCGGGCTTGGTGGTTTCGATCGCCTGCTACCACTACTTCATGATTCGCCACAGCTGGCACGACGCCTACTCGCTGGTAGACGGTGGGTATAAGGGCACCGGCGCCGCCTTCAACGACTTCTATCGGTATGCCGACTGGATCCTGACGGTGCCGCTGCTGATGGTCGAACTCGTGTCCGTCCTCAGGCTGCCGGCGGCCAAGGCGACGAGTCTGCTGACACGGCTTGTGATCGCTGCGGCCCTGATGATCGCGCTCGGCTATCCGGGCGAGGTGATTGCCGATCCGGCGAGGTGGTCCGAGAGGG
>JBIIMX010000224.1:0-5607 GCA_044337765.1 Pirellulales bacterium
GCGCCGACAGCTATGACGTGCTGCTTGCCGTGCAGCCGTCATCGCTGGGGCCGGAGCAGATGGGCCATTTTGTGGCCGCCGTGCGTGCGGGCCAGCCGGTCGCCGTTTTCGAGGATCCTCTGCCGGTGCTCATGCAGGGAGTGCCGGGTACGGCGCAGCCCAGACGCGGGCCGGGTGGTCCGATGGCGATGTTTCAGCCTCAGCAGCAGCCCAAGGGCGACATCGGCCAGCTCTGGCAGACGCTCGGTCTCAAACTCATGGCCCGTGGCGGCCGGCCGGCCATGGGGCAGACTGGCGCCGACCCGCTCATCGTCTGCCAGGATTACAATCCGCACCCCAAGCTCGAACTGCCGGATGAATTCGTCTTCATCGACGCCGATCTGTCGGTCGACGCGGCCGGCAAACAGCCGGGCTTCAATGCCCGCCAGCCGATCACCGCGGGTCTGCAGGAGGTGCTGTTTCCGTTTCCGGGGGCTGTGGTCAAGGACGACAAGGCCGACGTGACATGGACGCCGCTTGCACAGACGGGCCTGCGAACCGGCACGATCGAGGTCGAGCAGGTGATGGGCAACCGCGGCGACATGCGGCAGTTGCAAATCTTTGAGAAGCAGGCGAAGCAGTCGATGGTGCTGGCTGTGGCCATCGAGCGGGCTCCCGGGGCCGAGGACGGTCAGGAGGCGGGCAAGGCTGCCGGGGCGGCTGCAAAGCCGATCCGCGCCGTCGTGGTCGCCGACATCGACCTCATGGATGGTCGGATCTTTGGCCTCCGCAACCGGCCCGACGAGGTGTTCGGCCTCAACTTCGACAACGTCACCTTCGTGCTCAACATTCTCGACTCGCTCGCGGGCGACGATCGCTTTCTCGAGATCCGCAAGCGGAAGCCGAAGCATCGCACGCTGGAGCGGATTGAAGACACCGTGGCCGCCGCCCGTGAGAAGGCCGACCTCGAACGGCAGAAGTTCATCGCCGAATTCGACGAAGCGGAACGCACGGCCAACGACTCGATGCAGTCCGAGGTTGGCGAGTTCGAAAAGAAGATCAAGGAGATGGAGGCGGCCGGAGATGCCGATCCGCAGGCGGCCATGCAGGCCGTACAGCAGCTCGCCAGCCGACAGCGGCTTGCGCAACGACGGCTCGACACCAAGATCGAGCAGCTGAAGCGGAAGCGGGATACGGAGGTCGAGGCCGTCGAGCGACAGCTGGAGGGGAAGATCCGCAAGGAACAGGATCGGCAGAAGTGGCTCGCGGTGTTGCTGCCGCCGATCCCGCCGCTGGTCGTGGCGTTCTTCGTCTATTTCCGACGCCGGGCGCTCGAGCGCGAGGGCGTGGCCAAGACGCGGCTCCGGTGATGGGTTTGGGTCGGTAGTGTGCCGCGTGGCGGCATGCGGCCGGCTGCATGGATACGGATGCATTCGATCGGATGGAGGATAGGAAAACACGATGGACACGACAGGCAGGACAGACCGCATGAGTCACGACGATGGGCATCACAAACGGTTTCGGCACCCGGATCTGCATGAATCGGCGTCTTCTACGTCGGCCGTGATGCTCCGCACGGGGCTGTTTCTGCTCGGCGGGATAGGGGTGCTCCTGCTCGGTGCCGCAGTGCAGCCGCGATTCAAGAGTGCCAAAGTCGAGCCCGAGGAACAGCGGGTGCTGTTTCCAGAGTTGTCCGACGCCTCGAAGGCGGCGAGCCTCGAGATCGTCTCGTACGACGACGAGCTCTCCACGCTGCACCCTTTCAAGGTGGTGCAGTCGGGGGGCGTGTGGGTATTGCCCGCCCACCAAAACTACCCGGCCGACGCCAAGGAGCAGCTCGCTGCGGCTGCCACGGCCCTTGTCGACCTCAAGATGCTCGACGTGGTGAGCAAGTCCCCCGGTGATCATGAGACCTACGGCGTGATCGAGCCCGATGCGGAGAAGATCAAGCCGGGCATGACGGGCGTTGGGCAACTCGTCGAGATTCGCGATAGTTCCGGCAGCAAGCTGGCGAGGTTGGTCATTGGCAAGGAGGACAAGCGGCGAACGGGTGCGGATGCCAATGGGCGGTCGTTGCGGTTCGTCCGCAAGGCTGGGCAGGATCCTGTCTATCGCGTGGAAGTCGACACGTCGAAGTTCACGACGAGCTTCGGCGACTGGATCGAAAAGGATCTCCTCAAGCTCTCGCCGTGGGATGTGCGACGGCTCGGGTTGGAGGACTACGCGCTCGTGGCGGTCGAGTCGAACGGCCGTGTCGGCGTTCAGTTGGACCGCAAATACCGCGTCAGCCTGGCGTATGACGACAAGGATGCAAAGTGGTCTCTGGTGCGGCTCGAGAAGTTCTCAAAGGACGGGGAGCCGAAAGAGGAGAAGCTGCCGGAGGGCGAGGAACTCGCCGCGAGCAAGCTGAACGACCTGCGAAATGCGCTTGGCGACCTCAAGATCATCGATGTCGCTCGGAAGCCCTCGGGGCTGAGCGCCGAGCTGAAGGCGGAAGAGGCCTTTACGAACGACAGGGAAGCGGTGACGTCGATGCAACAAAGAGGTTTCCTGCCACTCAAGACTGGCGAGATCCTCTCCACGGATGGCGAGACGATCGTGGGCATGAAGGACGGAGTGGAATACGTCTTGCGATTCGGCGCCACGACCACCGTGGCGGGCGACTCCAAGACAGATCCCAAAGATGGCGAGAACGGCGAGGCCGGTAAGGATGCCGCCGGCGAGACGAGCGGCCGCTATCTCCTCGTGATGGCACGGATCAACGAGCAACTGCTCGAAAAACCGACGCTCGATCCGCTGCCGGATGTGCCCGGCGAGGAATCCAAGGAAAAATCCAAGAAGGACGAGGATGGCAGCGGGACGGACGGCGGCAAGAAAGATGCCGACACTGCCGGCGAGGAGAAGGCCGATGCGGCCGAGAGCCTCAAGAAGGCTGACGAGGCGGAGGCGGCGGCTCAGGTTGCGCTCGAGAACCGGCGGCGTGTGGAACGGGAAAATCGCCGGAAGCAGGATGCCTACGACGATGCAGTCAAGGCTGCGCAGAAACGTGTGCGGGAATTGAATGGGCGATTCGCCGACTGGTATTACGTGGTTTCCGACAAGGAGTACGCGAAGATCCACCTCGGCAGGGAGAGTATGGTGCAGAAGGTGGAGGCCAAGGAGGCCCAGCCTGCGGCGGCTGGGCAGGGGCAGTGATCTTTGCCGGTTCGAGATGGTAAGCAGGGTTGCAGCGATTGTGATTCCTGGCAGGAACCGATCCGCGGCCCATCACGACAACGCTGGCTTGTGGAACCCTTTGCCAGCCTGATAATGACGGCCACAGTTCGAAAGTCTCCTCCACGTCGCACATGCAGGCCGGTCATGCACTCTCCCTCAGCGGCATCTGTTCCAGCATCGGTCGGCCTCGAATCCGAAACGGCTTCGGCGAAGGGGTTTTCCGCCGTTCTGTCGCCGGCGTTGGGAAGGGGGTTGCCCCGAGGCGTGTCCGGCTGGAATATCCGCTGGGTCACGGTTCATTGGGAGTATCTCCTTCCCATCGTGGCGGTTCATGCGCTCGCCTTGTTCGCCCTGCTACCGTGGTGCTTCAGTTGGTCGGGGCTCGTGATCGCGTTGGTCGGTACCCATGTGTTCGGCATGGGTATCAATCTCGGCTACCACCGTCTGCTCACTCACCGCAGCCTCAAGGTTCCCGTCTGGCTGGAGCGGACGCTCGCTACGATCGCCCTGTGCTGCCTGGAAGACACGCCGGCCCGCTGGGTCGCCACGCACCGCTTGCACCATGTCTATTCGGACAAGCCGGAGGATCCGCACACGCCCCGCGATGGAGCGAGTTGGTCCCATGTCGGCTGGCTGTTCCGGCGGGCTCCGGATCGCCGCACGCTCTCCTTTCTCGACAAGTACGCCCGCGACATCCTGGCCGACCGTTACTTCCGCTTTCTGGAGCGGCATCCGACAAGCACGCTCTGGATCTACATGGCGCACGCGGCGGTCTTTTTCCTGGCGGGACTGGTGGCGGGCCGGATCGCCGGTGGCGGTTGGTCGGCCGGTTTGCAGTTGGGAACCAGTTGGCTGGTATGGGGGGCGTTCGTGCGGACGGTGCTCGTTTGGCATATGACATGGGCCGTGAATTCGCTCTCCCACCTGTTCGGCTACCAGAATTATCCGACCGGGGAGGATAGCCGCAACAATTGGTTCGTGGCGATGGTGGCGGCGGGTGAGGGCTGGCACAACAACCACCATCACGATCCGGCGAGCGCCAGCCTGCAGCACAAGTGGTGGGAGTTCGACCTGACGTACTACGAGATCCTGCTGCTCAAGCGGCTGGGACTGGCCACCGACATCATCCAGCCGCGGCATGTGCGTCGATCGGCGGCGTCGGCACGGATCTGACCGGAGGCGGTTGCCGCGATGTCCGATATTCTCACTTCGCCACGGCCTTCCCGATTCGGGAGGGCCGTCGGCTTCCGGCTGGCGGGCATCGGCAGCAGCGTTCCGTCGCATGTGGTGACCAATGCCGATCTTGTCCGGCTCGGCTGTGATCCTGATTGGATCGCCGCCCGCTCCGGCATCCACGAGCGTCGGCACGCCCCGGCGGAGATGGCCACGAGCGACCTGGCAGCCGGCGCCTGCCGTGCGGCCCTCGCCCATGCAGCAGCCGATCCTGCGGATGTCGACCTGCTCGTCCTCGGCACGTTCACGCCCGACATGTGCATTCCGTCCACGGCCTGCATTGTCCAGGAGAAACTCGGACTCGATGCTCCGGCAATGGACGTGACCGCCGCCTGTGCGGGCTTTGCCTATGCGCTCGTGACCGCAGCCAACTTTCTCGCCGCCGGTTCGAGCCGGCTGGTGCTCGCGGTCGGCGCCGACACGAATTCCCGCGTCGTCGACCCGGAGGACATCAAGACGTGGCCCCTGTTTGGCGATGGTGCCGGCGCGGTCTTGCTCGAGGCGGTGCCTCCGGATGCCTCGGGGAAGGAACGCGGGCTGCTCTCCTTTTCGCTGGGATCAGACGGCCGCGGTGCCGGGTTGCTGGCCTGTCCGATGAGCGGATCGCGGCAGCCTGTCACATCGGAGGGGCTGGCCCGTCGGGAACAGTTCATGCAGATGGATGGCCGCGCGGTGTTCAAGTGGGCGATCCGTCTCGCCGAGGAAAATATCCGCCAGGTGGTCGAACGATCGGGCTTGGCGATGGATGCGGTCGACCTCTTCGTGCTGCATCAGGCCAACGCGCGGATCATCGAGGGGGCTCGCGAATCCCTCGGCATTTCCGCCGAACGATTTCTGGTCAACCTCGACCGGTATGGCAATACGTCGAGCGGTTCGATTCCGCTCGCCATGGACGAGGCGTATCGCACGGGCCGGATCGGGCCTGGCAGCACGATCGTGGTCTGCGGCTTCGGCGGCGGCCTCGCCTGGGGTAGTGCGGTGTGGAGGCTGTGAGCGGCGCTGGGCGTCTTTGCGCCCAACCCGCCGGGGCCGGCAGAAGTCTCGTCGCTACGGATTTTTCTCCTTCCACGACCTATGGCAGCGCATTCCCCAGAAGGTCGAAAAATCCTAATGCTCCTCGAGCTTCCGCCGATCCCCGGCTGCCGTCTACACGCGAAACATTGCATCCTGCCATTTTCG
>JBIIMX010000225.1:0-5585 GCA_044337765.1 Pirellulales bacterium
CACAATCGCAGCGGCACGCTCGAAGACCCCCGCCTTGGTGTAGAGTTTTCTCACCTCGGCTACCGCGGCCACGATTGTCGACTCATCGGCATCGCTGCGTGCCGCGGTCTTGGCCAGTTGCTGCAGTCTGACCGCGTCGTCTTCCGACAGCCTTTCGAGGGCCACTGCCCACATCACGGTGGGACGGCCACCCAGCAGATCGCCCGCAGCACGACGGTTGTTTTCGAGATCGCCGCTCCAATCCTTGAGATCGTTGAGCACCTGAAACCCTGTCCCGACGTGCAAGGCATAGGCTCCGACCTCCCCCGCTTCGGCAGGCTGGATTCCTGCCAGCCGAATTCCCATGGCGACCGCCGCCTCGAAGGCCGGCGATGTCTTCAAGCCGTAGATCGTGAGGGCCTCGCTCGGAGTGAGACGCTTGTCACCCCCATCCCTCCACCACAACTCGGCACCTTGCCCCCGGGCCAGCCGCACATGCGCGTCGGAGAGAATGGTTACAAGATCTCGCAGGGTCGCGGCGTCGACATCGGGCAGCCCCGAAACGATGCGGTAGCCCAAACCGAGCAGATAATCGCCGGCATTGATGGCGGCAGGAATGCCGTGCTCGACATGGAGCGTCGGCCGCCCGTAACGCATCAAATCCTGATCCTCGATGTCGTCATGAACGAGCGACGCCTTGTGGAATATTTCGATGGCCACGGAGGCCGACTTCGCCGAATCGCGGGACGAACGCTCGCCAACAGTGCCCAAGTCGGCCCGCAAGGCATCGTGCGCCGCCAAGCAGATGAAGGGTCTGAGAAACTTGCCGCCCCGGGTGAGGAAATCACTCGCCATGCACGCCGTTGCATCCAGCGGCAACACGCTGGCAGCCCGTCCTGGTTCTTCTCCGGTCACGGAGTCGCATGGCGGCCCAAAGACCTGCCCAAGGCCCAGCCGCCGTGAGAGAGATGCCAGTTCCTCGGCCGAAAACATTTCAGCAGCCTCGCGGAGCAGGGGCAGATAGTCGCCCACCGGAGCAGCCCCGCCACCCGCCACGCCGACGAGGCCCAAAACCCACTCCACGTCGATCGCCGAAGCCGCCAGCGCCTCGGCACACCTCGCGTGCACGGGTGCCGGCAGCGGTTCGAAGGGAACAGCCGCGACGGGCAGCGAAAACGCGGGCAGCATGGCAAACGCCTTCTCGAGATCACCCAGTCGGGCAACTCCCAGAACGCCGTCGTACTGCCCCGTCAGGAGCGACCCGATGCCGGCAACCGCCTGCCCGACAGGCTCCACCACCCAGCCGCTGTCACGGGCCGCCGACCAGATAGTGGCGATGCCGCAACTTGGGCCGCAGACCCGCGGAACCGCGGAAAGTCCGCCAGCAGGCTTCTCGGTTTCATGAGCCGCCGATGGACAGTCGGGCAACAGCAGCAACCGGCGACCGGACGGCGCCGCGGCGAGTCGGTCCCGCCAGAACTCCGAAACGATCGTGACCATCGTCCAGCCGACGTTCTCAGGGCCGGCCGAAGCCCTTCGCACCAGCATTTCCGCTGCAGCCCGCAGGCCGGACGCCGTTCGCACCGCAGCCGGCACGCCTTCCGACCGCCATGGCGACACCAGGTCGGAAGCCATTGCCCGCAGCCGCTCCCGAACAGGTTTGGAGTCCGGACACCGCAATTGAGCTGGAACTGGCCGGGCCGAACGTTCCGTCATCCGCGGGAATTCCCGCTCAGGAGCCGAAGGATTCATGGCCGCTGACGCTTCGTACACAGATGCCTCGCTGAGTCGGGAAAAACAGGCGAATGGAGCCGCGGGCCGGGAACCAGAGGGCGGCTTCCTTGGAAAAACCGCAGCCGGGGCAAAAACATAACGCTGACGCTCCCGTACCCCTCGGGCCCGGCCCTGGCTCAGCCCTCGAAAAACCGCGGCAGGAGCGAGTCGACCTGCAGCAGCCCGCTGCGAGAAAGCACCGGTCCAGACGGCGTCAGGGTGAGATGCCCCTCCGCCTCGAGCGACCGCCACTGTTCCGCCCAAGCGGCCAGCGGCTCGACGCCAAACTTCCGGGAAAGTCGACCAACATCGAGCCGGCCCCGCTTCAGTCCGAGCACCAGTTCGCGGATCAGCAACTCCCGCGGGGTCGGCGCGAGCCCGCGGTGAATTGGCAGCCGTTCCGCCTCGACCGCGGCCAGGTAGTCGTCCCATCGGGTGGCATTCTGGTAGTGCACGCCGGAGAGGTGCCCAAAGCTGGCCACGCCAAGCGCCACGAGATCGCTCCCCTCCCAGAGCATGTCGCGGTAATGAAAGTGCACACGGGCCGGATCGCGAACGAGCGTATAGCCGCTCGAAATCGCATACCCACGTTCGAGGCAGCGATCGAAGGCCCAGTTCACCCAGGCACGCTTCGTCGGCCAGTCGGCGACCGGCGTCTGCCCGCCACCATCCCGGGCATCGCGGACGAACACCGTGTTGAGCGGCAGCTCCATCTGATAGATGGTGATGCTGTCGGGCTCGAGCGAGAGCGTCTTCTCGACGGTGGACTGCCAGGATTCAAACGTGTCGCCCACCATGCCGGCGATCAAATCGACGTTCGTATTCGGGAAATCGGCAGCCTTGATCCAGTCCCAGGCGCGGAGAATCTCGGCGGAGAGATGCGCCCGGCCGTTGGCCTCGAGCACGTCGTCGGCGAAGTTCTCGACACCCAGGGAAATCCTCGTCATGCCGAGCATCTTGAGCGTCCGCACCTTCGGCTCGGAGAGCGTTCCCGGCTCGCACTCGAATGTCACCTCCTCGGCATGCTGCCATCCGAAGCTTTCGTGCAGGCCGGCGACCAGACGCTCCAGTTGCTTCACGCTGAGAAACGAGGGCGTACCGCCGCCAAAATAGACGTAGCGGAGCGGTCGGTCGTGGACCGCGGGCGTAGCGGCGGCCAGCGCGGCCTCACGGGCGAGCGCCTGGGAGTACCGCTCCACGTCGGCGGCGGCGACGTCGGTGTAGACGCGAAAGTAGCAGAATTTGCACCGTTTTCGGCAGAACGGAATGTGCAGATAGAGGCCCAGGGGCACCGACGGCCGCTCATCCTGCGGCCTTGCATCGAAAGCCGACAGCACCTCCGGCACGGCAGCCTCGCTCCACCGCGAGAACGGTGGGTAGTTGGCGACGAAATAGCTGCCCGGCTCGGTGACGTTGCTCATGAAGGTGCATCCTCCGTCGGAGGCCGATGCCAGACAAGCGGACTAAAGCCCGCGGGCCGCCAGCAGGTCATCGAAGTCGCGGAGATGATAGGCAACCTTCGCCGTATCGAGCACCCGGCAGAGCGACCGCAGGGCGATCCCCATGCCGTCGGGACCGCTCGTACCGCCGAATTGTCCTCCCCCACGCACGTGCGGCTCCAGATCGAGGAAGACTCCTGGAATCCCGCGTCGCTCCAACCGCTTGGAAAGCGAGGGGAGCATGGTCTTGAGGTCGGCGAGGATCCGTTCATGGCCGCCCGCGCCCCGATCGGCAGGCACGAAGTTGTCGAGCATGTGTTCGTCGACATGCTTGCCACGGGCCTTGCCCGACACCTTGCGGTAGTCCTTGATGTGCACCCAGCCCAGGCCCGGCTTCATCGCCTCCCACTGGGCAAACACCTGGGACGTGGAAAAGCCCTGCACGACCAGATTGGCCGCGTCGAACACGAGAACGAGGCCCGGGTGGTTGACCTTTCTGTGAATCTCCGCGAGCAGCTCCCCGGTCTGTCCGACGAGGTTCGCTTCGACTTCGAGGCCGAAGGTGAGGTCGGATCGGTGGCAGGCCTCTGCGATCTGACCGATGCGGTCCGCCGCTTCCTCCACATACTCCTCGGGCTTCGCTCCCTTGGGTGGGTAAAAGGAGAATCCCCGGATCAGCTTGGTCTCGAAGGCATGGGCCAGTTCGCATGCCTTGGCGACGTCCTTGGCGAGATACTGCTTGAAGGGCACGTAGGCGTTTTTCGTGCCATCGGGTCTGTCAACGAGTTTGACCTTGCCGATTGGCGAGGCGATCGACGCCACGTTCAGACCGAATTGATCCTCGAGGTGCCGGAGTTTCTGGATCTCGGAAAGCGACAGTTTCATGACGTTTTTCACGCCCTTGCCGACATCGATGAATCGCAGGCTGTAATACTCAAGCCCGATGGCCGCGAGTGCCGTGAACTGCTCGACCGCCGTGAGATGAAAGGCCGACTCGTCGGCGAGCGCCGAGAGCAGGACGCGGGAGGAAGACGTCGCGGGACGGGCCATGGTGGGCTGTACCTCGTGGGTTGATTGGCTGTGCGGAAGATTGTGTATCCGCAGCATCGCAAAGGAAAGGCTTCCGGGGCGGCTGGCGTTCGCCTTTTCCTCGAGCGGGGCCTCGAAAGCCCTGCGTCGTTCTCCACCGCCAAGGGGCTTGTCCGTTGACCTGACCATTCGGGCCGCAGTGGTCTCGTGATTCGCCGGAGAGGCTGCATTCTCGTCACGGTCCGCAAAATCCGGACAAATCCGGACAAATCCGGATAACGGAGGGACTGGACAGGTTCGCCAGCCGGATCATAATCTTGCAGTGCAGACAGGTTTTCCCGGCGGCGATTCTGGACGCAGCCGGGACGACGAACAGTCGGTTGCGCCATTGGTATCCACTGGCGGAGCTTTCGGTCGTCGAACTGATGATTTGTCGAAGCTTTGTCCGTTCGATTTATCTCACCTCCCAACTCCCACCTTTCCTCCAGAATTCTTCGGAATATTCCGGCTCGTCGTTGCTCCGGTTGTTGCTCTGTTTGTTGTTCTGGCGGAGCCGCAACGGGTCGACGCAGTACGTCCTCACTGTGGATCCATTCTGCTCATTGGGGCGGTGGATTCGGTTCACCGACATGACCCCAGAGACATAAAGAGCCAACTCTATGACGCCGAGTTCGAAGCGACCCCGCATCACCCGCGTTGAGATCGTCGCCCTCGTGGCGAATTGGACGCTCTCCATCGTGACCACGGCGGCCCTTGCCGCGGTCGGCTGGTACGGACACGCCACGCACTGGACGTTCGGCCTCGCCGGTCACGCCGCCCCGCACGGCCCGGAATCGCATGCGGCCACAGGCGACGCGACACACGATCACGCTGAGGCCGGGCACGCCGAGAAGCCGACGGGCGAGGCTGACTCCGTCCATTTCAAATCCACCGAGGCGATGGAACGCACCGGCATCGAACTGGTGCCGGTCGAGGAACGACCCGTCGTCAGCGAACTCGTCGCCAGCGGAGTCGTGCAATACGACCAGCGCAACATCGCACAGCTTGCTGCCCGCGTGCCGGGGAGTGTCTGGCGGGTCGAGAAGCACCTGGGCGACACCGTGAAGAAGGGGGACGTGCTCCTCACGATCGAGAGCCGCGACGTGGGAAGCCTCAAGGCCGATTTCCTGAACGCCCTCGTCTCCTACGAGGCGCGGAGGGAGCAAGTCGCGATCCTCGAGGAAGTGAAGAGCGTTGTGATGGGCCGGCAGCTCCGCGAGGCGAAGTCTGCCCTGCGAGAGGCCAAAAACCAGCTCACCAACGCCGAGCAGGCGCTCGTGAATCTGGGGCTGGGGGTGTCGATCGCCGACTACGAACGGCTCGATG
>JBIIMX010000228.1:0-5544 GCA_044337765.1 Pirellulales bacterium
TCGACGCCGCGGGCATCCGCACCGTGAGCCACGATCTTACTGCGGCCGACTCGGCGTCCGTGCTCACCAGACTTCTCACCGGAGTGGACTGTGTTTTTCACACGGCCGCCCACGTGAAGATGTGGGGGCCGCGTGAGGCGTTCGTGCGTGGCAACACCGGTGCCACGGAAAACGTGCTCGCGGCCTGCCGTGCGGCGGGCGTCGCACGACTGGTGTTCACCAGTTCGCCGAGCGTCGTCGCCGCGGATCACGACCTGCGGGGCATCGACGAGTCGCAGCCGTATCCGGAACGGTATCGGGCGTTCTATCCGGAGACGAAGGCGGCCGCGGAGCGGGCGGTGCTGGCGGCCCACGGCGCGAGCCTGCGAACGATCTCCCTGCGGCCGCACCTGATCTTCGGACCCGGCGACACGAATCTCGTGCCGACGATCCTCAAGCGGGCACGGGCCGGCCGGCTCGTGCAGGTGGGCGACGGCACGAACCTCGTGGACCTCACGTTCATCGACGACTGCGTGTCGGCTCATCTCCTGGCAGCCACC
Source organism: Pirellulales bacterium (assembly GCA_044337765.1). Lineage (GTDB taxonomy): Bacteria > Planctomycetota > Planctomycetia > Pirellulales > UBA1268 > CAMCQY01. Next base: position 540 of record JBIIMX010000228.1, read on the forward strand.
GCGCTCGACGCGCGGCCGTCTGCTGGCGGAAAGGCGTTCTTCATCAGCCAGGGCGAGCCAGTGCCGCTCTGGGAATGGATCGGCCGGGTGCTGGCCCTTCACGATGTGCCGCCGGTGCGCCGGCGGATTTCGGCGGGCACGGCCCTGATGCTGGCGACCGCTGCCGAAACGGTGTGGAAGACGTTGCGACTCTCGTCCGATCCGCCGCTCACGAGATTCCTGGCCGAAGAGATGTCGACTGATCACTATTTCGACATCGGCGCCGCGCGACGAGAACTCGGCTACGAGCCCAGCTGCACCGTCTGGGAGGCGACCGAGCGATCGTTCGGCGGCGCATGACCACGAGCCCGTCACGCCCGGCACGGCGGCGGGCATGACCTCGCCACGCCACCGTGCCACGCGGATTCAATCGCGCGACGAGGTCATCCGCTTCAATGAGCGGCACCCCATGCTCTGCGCCGACGTCGCCGAGAACATCTATGCCGTGCCCAACGATACCAGCCTGATCGACTTCGACACCTACAAGCTCATCATGGTTTCCTCAGGGCTGAACTTCGTGGAGATGCCGCAGGGCAGCGAATTCCCGACCAACACCGAAGGCATGATTCGCACCCGCGAGCGGGTGCTGGTGAACGGGCGTCGCTACGCCGACGCAATCGATTGAAATCCACTGCCGGTGTAATCATCGAGTCCTTTGAGGTGCAGTGGGAGCGAGAGATGCTCAGCCTGGGGAGAAAGTCTTCCCGTACTCGGATAGAAAATTCCGCTGCCGTCACGAAGCGATTCCTACCGAGATGTGGAGAAGCATTTCGCGGAACCAACGTCCTGATAGGGTGCCCACTCCAGCGAAGCTCCGCCTTACCAGGGCGTCCGAAAATCGGGATCCACCCCAGGCTTCCGCTCATTTCGCTGGCCGATGGACGCGATGTAGACTTTGCTGATCACCTCGCATTCGTCAACTGGTTCGAGTTGCTCTCGCCCAACCCCGAATTCCTTTGCGCAATCAAGCGTTCCGAAATCTGTTCCGTCGCCTTGGCAACCGGGTGTATCCCTCGATCAGGCCGGGAGCCCGAAAGGGTCTCTATGGCTGCCTCGAGGAGATCGGCGCCGCGGGAATCAGAGGCTGGCTGCTGGACTGCGCGGCGTGCGACACGCACCTGAAGGTCGACGTCTACCTCGACGATCACCTCCTCGGGAGCGGCCCCGCGGACCGTTCTCGGCCCGATATCTCCGAGATTATGGGCCGCCCGATCAGTTGCGAATTCCTGATTCCCTGGTCAGCCATGACGCTTCCCCCGGTACTCAGAGGCGTGGGACAGACCGCGAAGCTGCAGATCCGAGTGGTCGCCGCGGAATCCGGCCGGGAACTCCACGCCATCGATGGCCTTGTTCGGACCGCCGGCCAACTCCTCGACGACGCTGCCACGGCGGCCGCTTCTCTCCCTCAAGAGGCCCAGCAAGCGGAACAAGGCGAGTCGCCCGCACCTGCGCAGAAGCAGCCCCCCAACGCCGATGGCGACGTGAAGGCGATTGCCTTCTATCTCCCCCAGTTCCATCCCGTTCCGGAAAATGACGAATGGTGGGGCAAGGGATTCACCGAGTGGACCAATGTGACCCGCGCCACACCCCAGTTTGCCGGCCACCATCAGCCGCAACTGCCCGGAGAGCTTGGGTTCTACGATCTCCGCTCCGACGAAGTCCGCGAGCAGCAGGCACGACTCGCGCGAGAGCATGGCATCCACGGCTTCTGCTACTACTACTACTGGTTCAACGGCCGCCGCATCCTCGAGAGACCGCTCGAGATGATGCTCGACGCCGGCACGCCGGACTTCCCCTTCTGCATCTGCTGGGCCAATGAAAACTGGACCCGCCGCTGGGACGGCCTCGACGATGAGGTGTTGCTCGAGCAGAAACACGACGAGGAGAGCGATCGGGCATTCATCCGGGATGTGCTGCCGATCCTGAAAGACCCTCGCTACATCAGGATCAAGGGAGCCCCCCTGCTGCTGGTCTATCGCGTCGATCTTCTGCCAGATCCTGTCCGCACCAGCGCCAGCTGGCGACAGGCCTGCAAGGAGGCGGGCCTGGGGGGAATCCACCTGTGCGCCATGGAATCGTTCGGAAACAGCGATCCCTATGCCTCCGGATTCGACTCCGCAGCACAGTTCCCTCCGCATCGCCTTCAGTTGCGCAGAGCCGAGGATGCGGTGAAGGACCTGAACCCGCAGTTCACGGGACGGATCTACGACTACGAGTGGACCGTGGCGGACGAGATCAACGCCCCGCCGGCGAGCTACCGTCGATTCCGGGGCGTCATGACCGCCTGGGACAACACCGCCCGCAGGGGCTCCGCGTCACACATCCACGTGAACTCCACTCCGGAGGCCTACGAAGTCTGGCTCCGCGGGATCGTCGATGCCACCAGACGGGATCTTCCAGCCGGAGAACGACTGCTCTTCATCAACGCCTGGAACGAATGGGCCGAGGGCGCCCATCTGGAGCCCGACCAGAAGTTCGGGCGAGCCTATCTGGAAGCGACCCGCAGGGCACTTCGGGGAACATCCAGCTGGCAGACGCTCGTGGAATACGCCAACAGCCGCGAGGAGATGTCGGGGAGCATTCTCGCCAACTGGGTCAGCGATGTGGCGGCACTCCTGAAGGGCCAGGAGTTGTCATGGCGTCATCTGGTTCGGTTACAGCAGGAGAAGCTGGGGACCGGGCACACGGACTCGATCGTGTTTTCGAAGGCCGATTCCCACCACTCGCCGTCGGTCAGGCTGCAACAAGGCGGGCACGGCAGTCTGGACCGCGTCAATGACCAGACGCAACCGGCGCACGTGGAGGTCGACCGGAAGATGCCTCTCTACCTCGGCGGCTGGTCGTTTACCGAGGGCGTGCACCTGGGACCAGCCACACCGACCGTGTTCTTCATGGAAAACGATCAGACCCTCGAACGCTACAACGCGACCCTGCCTGGCAGAAGCAGACGCGATGACGTGGTGGCCGCCTATCCCTCGATACCGGAAGGCAGCACCGCCTTCAGCGGTTTCGCCGGCTATGCCGACGTGAGCAGGCTACAGAAGGGCACCTATCGACTCGCGGCGGAATACGAGGTCCACAACGAGACCGTCCGGGTCGTCTTTACCCCGCAGATCCAAGTCGTCTGAAACGTCTTCCCCGCACATCCCTGAGGAGGGATGTCACGTGTCCGGGGTTTTGCCGGCAGGAGACAGAGCGAGATCCCCCGGGGCGGCGAGCCCGTAACGGCACAGGTCAGGGCCGGCGATTTCAACAAACTCAGCCCGCTGGGCCGCGGACCAGGTTGTCCAAGGATCGGGCCGCTGGTATTCGGCCACCGGCACGCCTCCCTGTCGCGTGAAGCTCGAGTTGATCCGGTCACGCCGGAGAAATGCCGCCGGTCCTGCTTCGAGGGGAGCGTCGAGAAAGCGGAGAACGGCGGCCAGCGTCGTCTCTGGGTCGCGTTCCAGGTCGCCGTGGATCACCGTGAGCGCCCGCGATGGATGCCTGTTGCAGAAATCCATGGCCACATGGGCATACGTCTGCCACGTGGTGCAGGCCTCGCGGAAGTCGTGGCCCCAGCGTGGGAGGAAACCGCGGCTCACCATCTCCTCGCGTTCCTCCGCAGGCACGGTGGCCACGATGTGAATCATCGAATTGACCACCTCGCGACCGTCACGGAGCAGGTGGATGAACCGTGCGCCGGGAAACATGCCGGAGAGCGTGTCGGCCATGAGGCAGTAGTGGGGCGTGTGGTCCACCCAGCGCCTGCTGCCGGCCGACCGGCTGAACATGGCGTTGAAACCGAGGCCGATCGCGGCCAGGAACTCGGCCGACGAAACCCCCTCACGACGCAGCCAGGAACTACTCGGCCGGCTCGCCCACTGCTCGAACACCTTCTCGGCCCGCTGCTGTTGGTAGAGTTCCCAGAGAAAAAAGGTCTCGTCACCGACATAGAAGTCGCTGTGCATTCCGAGCGCATGGGCCATCGCGGTCGTACCCGACCGCGGCACGCCGAACACGAAGACAGGGTTTGGGCAACACGTGGGGGTCTGCGGCAGGCTGGAAGCCTCGGAATGGGCTGACGCGGTCATGTCGCAGCCTCCTGAATGCCCGCAGCCTCGACGATCCCCTTGAGCTTGAAGGCATCGAATGTCTTGTAGTAGAGCTGATGCAGTTCCGCGATCAGCGTGTCGCGGTCCCCGACCCCCTGCCGCAGGGCTGCTTCCAGATCCCGCACGCGGGCGACCTGGGCTGGCAGCAGGTCGCGGACCTCACCCCATCGCCGGCGGGCATCGACCGTGCCACACCACTCGGCCGCGCGTGGGTCGTCGTAGAAGGAGGCAAACTGCCACTGCGAGCGGCCCTGGCGCTCGCAACGCTGGCAGCATTCGTCATACGTGAGCGGCCGGATGACGTGCTGCCGTGCCAGGCTGTCGTAGACCACGACCATGCCGACCCGTTCGACAGCGGGAGACGCGGCGGAAGACTCGGCGGCATTTCCCACAGGTCGCGGCTGACGTTCGCGGCCGAGCATGCGCGAGATCCGGAAAGCCGCCTCGATGTCCTCGGAGCCAAATGTGAACTCTGGTCGGAATCCCCCCGCCCGCACGAGCAGCGAACGCTTGCATGACGACCGGCCACCCCAGAAAAACTGGAAGTCGTAGTTCTGGCCGTGCTGCACATAGGGATAGCCGAAGAGATAACAGCCGACCTCCGTGACGAACCGCATCACCTCGGTCACCTCCAGCCGCGGCGACCAATCGGTATAGCCGAGCACGGCGACGTGCTCGAGCGGATGGAGGTGATGCACTACCAGATGCCTCGAAACGAGATCGGGATCGGCGACGTCATCATCATCGAAGAAGAGCAGCAGCGGTGCCGTGGCGACATCGACGCCGATGTTCTTGGCGACCGAGATGCCGGCGGCCGGCGATTCGATGACCGTCAGCGGCATCCGTCTGGCCCACCGATCGCACACCGCCAA
>JBIIMX010000017.1:0-19749 GCA_044337765.1 Pirellulales bacterium
ATTGCCGCAGTGCTCGAACGAGCAGGTCGACCACGTGAAGTCATACCCGCCAAGATTGGCCGGTATGTGGTTCATGTCGACGGGCCGATACGCGACGTTGTCTCGAAACGTCGCCTCCGGACAGAGTCCTGATTCGTTGAGCGCTTCGAGGTTGCCGACCCACTGGCCCGAGGCCGCCCACGGCTTGTTTCGCTCGTCGTCGCTCGGCAGGTCGGTGGCGGTGATACGACAGCCACGTGCCGCGAAGAACGCCGGCAGCTTTTCGGCACCGACAGCAAACCCGAGCCCCTTGCGACCCGGCTGCAACATCCCGCGCTCCTCGAGCGCCTGGCAGATGAACGCCAGTTCCCAGAGCTTCCGATGGGCCCGCCAGGGCTCGAGAAGCTGTTTGGCCCAGTCACGAAACGGAGACGAGTCGAGCGTCGCATGCCGGCACAACTGCGAAACAAGCGCTGTTCCCTCCGCCGACGAGGCCTTCCGTGCCGCATGCAGTTGCGGCTGCGTGCGGGCGAACGACTGCAGCCGGATCACCGGCGGCTGGGCGGGTTCGGCGGCCTGGGGCCGCTTAGGCCGCCACGCGTTGCGAAGTTTCTTGAGGAGTGACGCCATTGGGTTGGTTCCGATTCCTTTTTTCGAAGACCTTGCCTCACGCTGCCCGCCGGACGCGGGTCTCCCGCTCGGAGAGTGCCTTCTCCTGCGATGCAAGCTCCAGATCGCATTCGACCATCATGTCGACGAGCTGCTCGAAGCTGGTCTGCGGATCCCAGCCCAGCTTGGTGCGGGCCTTTGTGCTGTCGCCCAGCAGAAGATCGACCTCGGCGGGACGGTAGTACCGCGGATCGATCTCCACGAAATCCTGATAGTCGAGCCCCAGACGCGAAAAGGTTTTCTCGCAGAACTCGCGGACCGAGTAGAGCTCGTTCATCGCGACCACGTAATCGTCCGGCTTGTCCTGCTGCAGCATCCGCCACATCCCCTCGACGTAGTCGCCGGCGAAACCCCAGTCCCGCTGGGCGTCGAGGTTGCCAAGGAACAGCTTGTCCTGGAGCCCGAGCTTGATCCGTGTGGCCGCGCGGGTGATTTTGCGGGTCACGAAGGTCTCGCCACGGCGGGGGCTCTCGTGGTTGAAGAGAATGCCGCAGGAGGCGTGGAGGCCGTAGCTCTCGCGGTAGTTGACGGTGATCCAGTGGCCGTAGAGCTTGGCCACGCCGTAGGGGCTCCGCGGATAGAAGGGCGTCGTCTCTTTCTGCGGCGTCTCCACGACCTTGCCATACATCTCGGAGCTGGAGGCCTGGTAAAAACGGATCTGCTCGCCCGTATCGTCCTGCACATCGCGAATCGCCTCGAGCAGGCGAAGCGTGCCGACAGCTGTGACATCGGCGGTATAGGCCGGCTGGTCGAAGCTCACGCGAACGTGGCTTTGGGCGGCGAGGTTGTAGACCTCCTGGGGACGGATCTCACGGATCAGCCGGACCAGGCCGTTGCCGTCCGACAGGTCGCCGTAGTGCAGGTGGAGTTGGGGCTTCTCGCCGAATATGAGGTGCTCGATCCGCTGGGTGCCAAACGTGCTCGACCGCCGCCGGAGGCCGTGCACTTCGTAGCCCTTCGAGAGCAGCAGCTCCGCAAGGTAGGAACCGTCCTGACCCGTGACACCCGTGACCAAAGCACGCCGCTGCATCGCTGACTCTCCCGTTTGTTGGGTTGCCTGGATCGGCCATCCGCACCGGCACGGTGCCGAGACCCGCCGATCCATTCCTGAGAGGGGGACCGTAGCAGGACAATTCGGACGAAGAAATGCCAGTTTCTGACGTCTTCTGGTCCCGGTCTTGGTGAGCCGTGCCGGCAGGCCAAAGGCATTCGACCGTGGTCCAACACCTGCCCCTTTTTGATCAGTCCATCGCCACAGCGCTGTCGACCCGTTCGCCACCGGAATCCCTCGCGACCGGCATCGGCACGACCGGCAAGCCGTAGAGCGTCTCGGCGGTGGCGACATCGATCGTCCAGCGTTCTGCGTCGCCTCCGAGCGCCGCTCGCAAAGCGTCGCGTTGATCAGGCGATTCGACGACGAGACCATGCAAGGCCCCGGTTTCCATCAGGAAACGCAGGCTCCAATCAGCCGCCGACTCCGAAACAAATGCGGTTTGCATCCACGGCACGCAGTCCTGGCCAATGCTCCCTGCCGCCATCTTCAGCGACTCTCCGAGAAAGGCCTCGAGGAGCGTGGCGAGAGTCCCGTCGCGGAGATAGGCAATGCGTCGCGAATCGCAGATCAGTCGCGTCTGCATGAGGGCCTTCATGATCGGCACATCCGCGATGGAGTCATTCAGGATGAAGAGCACAGTCCTGTAGCTGCCGATTTCGACCGCCTTCCGGAGCACTTCCACCGGCAGTTGGCTGTTGCCGGGCAGAAGCGTCGGCGAAGCGGACACCCTTGGACCCGAACCCGGCACAAAAAAATCTGTCTGCCAGGCGGTCGACTCAAGTCCCACGCCCACAGTCCAACCACTGTCGGCCGGCGGCTCCACAGCGACCACCGCCAGCGCGGCCCGTGCCGCAAGCGGCCGGGGCCGCTCCGTCAGCGTCGCCATGACGGTCGCCGCAGCCGGTTTCCACCCAAGACTCTCGAGAAGTTGCCGACCATGGGCCACCGACCGCGCCCGCAGTGCCGGCGTGCCGTGGAGCCGCTCCATCGCGGCGGCAATGCACTCGGGTCGGGCCGGGTCGCACGACAATTCCGGAATCACCAGTTCCGCCACGGACGACGTGTTCGACCCCACGACGGGCACCCCGCAACCATGGGCTTCGAGCACCGGCAGTCCCAGTCCCTCGTAGAGTGAGGGAAACACCATCATCTCAGCCTGTCGCAGGATCCCGACGAGTTCCTCGTCGGACGCATAGCCCGTGCAGACGAGCGAACCAGGCCGAATTCCCAGAGACTCCGCAAGACGCTCCAAAGCCGCCTTCCGTTCGGCCGCCAGCGTGCACACGATTGCGAGTTGAAAGTCGGGGTGATGGGCCTGGAAGTGGGCAAAGGCCCGCACCATCCCGTCCATGTTCTTTCGCCAGTCTTCCCCGCCGATGTACAGGGCATACGGCTGCCGCAGGCCGTGGCGTGCAGCGGCCGCCGCATCGCCACCCTCTGCGATGATCCCCCGCTTGTGCTGGTCGATGTCGCCGTACACGCAATGCACTCTCGCCGCATCGATGCCGGCATGCCGGATCGTGTCGTACCGCGTCGCCTGGCTGATCGCGAACAGATGGTCATACTCCCGCATCAGCCGCAGTGACTGCAGATACGAACCGCGCGATTGCGGCGTGGGAAAGTATCTTTCCGGAAACAGATGGGGAATCAGGTCGTAGACAATTCCCAGCCGATGCGGCTGATGCAGTGTGAGCCACTTGGGATAGATGTATTCGCTGCCGCGTCCGAAGTCGGGCAGGAAGAAGCACGTGGTGAACAGGCTGTCGATGCGATCTTCGAAGCCATCGGCCAGCGCCGTCTCCAGCCACCACTCACCATGCTGCGCCAGTTCATCGGTCCGGAGGGGCCGTGGCAGCCGGTCGTCCCAGAGAAAGAGGTGCCGATGCTCCGGATAATCCAGGCACATTTGCAGCACAAGACTTTGGCTGTAGGCGGCGATACCACGGTCGCCGTTCCACTGTGCAGCACGCAAATCGCTGAGAATCGTGAGACGACGTGGCATGCTGGTGCAACACTTTCCCGAACGCCTTTATCTGGGCCGAGGCTGGCTGCATGATCCAGCCGCTGCTGCTTCCGCTGCGCCGGCCGCAAACTGGAGATACTGCAAGCCAACCTGTTCGCGGTACAGGGCTTCGAGCGTGTCGAGCCGACGCTCCAGTTCCTCGATCCGCCGCCCCGAATCACCGCCCGTCGGCTGGACCGCCTCGAGATGGACGACTCGTGGCTCGAGCGTTGCAAGTCGATCGACACGAGCCGCCACCGCCGACACCCGGCCGAGGCCTGTGATCTTCTTGAGCCTGCGGATCATCGGTCGCAGAAACCCTTGTGCAACTGGCTCCAAAGGTTCACTCGCACCGACCCGGGTGGTTGACTGTGACATGCTGGGTACCGCAGAGTTTTTCGGAAATTGGGGCCGCAGAAGCTTGGGGGATACCACACCCCCTTTTCACGGGAAACACCAGTTTGTTCCGTCACACACCGCTTGCGAACCGGCCCCCGCCTCGGCCACCGTCGTTCACGGCGGCCCCAGGATGCCGGCATAGACGTCGGCATAACCGCGGGCCGTGGCCGCCCAGGAAAAGCCCGCGGCGTGATCCTTCAGCCGCATGGCGAGCGTCGGGTCGGCCTGGTATCGGGACAGGCCCTCCCGAAAGACCGCCGCCAGTGCCGCCGGCTCGTAGCCTTCGAAATAGAAGCCCAGATCGCCCGCAATCTCGGGCAGGCTCGTCCGCCTGGACACGAACACCGGCCGCCCGCACTGCATCGCCTCGAGCACCGGAAAACCGAAGCCTTCGGTGAGCGACGGAAACAGGAAGGCCTCGCAGTGTTCGTAGAGCCACTGGCGATCGCCGTCCGAAACCTCGCCAGGCAGGATGACCCGCCCGACAAGACCGCGGTGCGCCACCTCCCGCTCCAAGTGTTCGCCGTACGGCGTCGTCTTCTTGCCGGCAATCACCAGTCGCATGTCGGGCACATGGTCAAGCAGGCCGAACAGGGCATGAAAATTCTTGTGCGGCAGGCAATTCCCGATCGAGAGAAGAAACGGTCCCGGGGGCACGCAGGCCGGTCGTGAGGCCGACGCCACGGGCGGGGTGGATACAGCCAAGGGCACGACGTGCACGGGACGACCACCCAGCTCGAGATGGCGAGCGACGTCGTCCGCCACGTAGGCCGAATCGGCCACGATGGCGGCCGCTCGGTTCACCTTCCGCTGAATGTCTGCCAGTTTGCGGTCGATCTCGTCGCTGCGGGCGTCGGCTGGCGACTCGTGCAGAAAGTTCAGGTCGTGGATCGTGAGTACGACCGGCACGCGCGGATCCAGCGGCAGATACTTCGACATCTGGCTGGTGACGTGCCACAGATCTACCCGCTTGTCGGGCAGCAGGCTTGTGAGCAGCGGTTGGATGAACGGGCGGTAGAGCCGACGGACGGCCTCCTTGTTCCAAGGCGACACGGCGATCGACTCGAAGCCGCCGTCGGGAAAATAGCGTTCTGCGCCGCTCGGCAGCAGAAATACCGGCTGGAAACGGCCAGCGGACACCGGGAGAATCTCGCGGCCCAGGTGGAGCGAATACCGGCCCAGGCCACAGTTGATGTGGCGGAGCTTTTCGAGGTCGATGACGACGCGAGGCAGGCTCATGGAAGACGAAACGCCCGGACACAGTGGAAACCCGTCGCCATCTTCCCTGCTACGGGGACTGCTGCCCAGCCCAGCGTCTCCCCGGAAGACTTCCGGGCACTCGCCCGAACAAATCCGTCTTGGCTTGCGTGGCGTCCGACCGCTATGAACCCGGGATTTCCCGGTACTTTCTTCTCGCGCAACGGTACATCCCATCCCTTGCTGCGGTCGACACCACGAAGGCCAGTCAACGACTCATGACACCCCGGCGACCCATGAAACTCGGACGCGCGATCGGTGATTTCGCGGTGAACCTGCCCATGGTCGGCCCTGTCGCCCGCGGCCTGCAGGATCGCGCCCGCCGACTCCACGGCCGTGGCCCCTACCGTGCCGGGCCCGCAGCATCTTCATCAAAGAGCCTGGCCGCCACCATCATGCAGGCGCTGCCCGGCGGTGAGCCGGCGGTGCCGACAGTGGCTCAATGGCTCGAGGAACGCTGGTGGGCGGTACGGCCGCTTGGGTTTTTTCCGGTCCCCTCCGCCGGGCCGCGGCTGTCGGTGGTGACCGACAGTGTCGGTGCAGCGTCGCTCTTCGGCGGCGTGGGCACGGCTCTCGTGCTTGCCGCTCTGCTGGCCAACAGGATGGGGGCGACACTCCGCCTGATAACCCGGAACGATCCGCCCGACATCTCCGCCATCGCACAGGTGCTGGCAGCCAACGGCGTGACCCTCGACGTGCCACTCGAAGCCCTGTTTGCGCCGACGCACGGTGGTCGCGAACTGCCGCTGTCCGATGAAGACTTCTTTCTCTCAACATCGTGGTGGACGACACGTGCGCTGCTCTCGAGCGTCCGCCGGGAACGGCTGGCCTACCTGCTGCAGGAAGACGAGCGGATGTTCTATCCGCACGGTGACGACCGCGTTCGCTGCGAGCAGACGATGGACGAACCGGGGCTCATGGTCGTGGTGAACAGCCGGCTGTTGTTCGAGCATCTGGCGAACGGTCGGGATGCAATCCCGGATCTGGACGAACGAGGCGTCTGGTTTGAACCGGCATTCCCGGCCGCCACTCGCACGCCCGCGACGCCTGACGCGAGCGGCAGGCGGCGGCTCTTCTTCTACGCCCGTCCCCACAACCTGCGCAACCTGTTTTACACAGGCCTGGAAGCACTCAGCGACGCTATCGCCGCAGGCACGCTCCATCCTGCGGAGTGGGACATCCATCTGGTCGGCAAGGATGTGCCCGATCTCATCTTCCCCCGCGGCGTGAGGCCGCGGCGGATCGAGGGACTGAGTTGGAACGACTACCACAGCCTGGTCGCGTCGATGGACGCCGGGATCGTGCTGATGGACACGCCGCACCCGTCGTATCCACCCCTCGACCTTGCGGCGCACGGCGCTGCGGTGCTCACCAATGCGCACGGGCTCAAGACCGATCTCTCCTGCTATTCAAACAACATCCTGATAGCGCAGCCCGACGCGGCCTCTCTGGGCCGCGGCATCGCGAGGCTCGTGGCGCTGGCCCGCGACCCGGCCACGCGGTCGGCAAACCTGCAGGCCGACCGCATCAGCCGCGACTGGACAGGTGCGCTGGCAAACGTGGTCGACCGGCTCTGCAACCACTTCACGGCCGCAGCACGACGAACTGTCCCCAATCCTGTGCGTCTCGCCCGTTCTGCCTGAAAGCCGGGGACAGCCCGATGTTTCCTTTTCTGACCACCGGCGCTCTCCCCTACGATCCCCCCTGGGATCGGGAACCGCTCGATTCGCGGCTGGCTGCGATCAAACGTGACACGACCAGCATCGTCTGGCTCTACGAGAAGCCCGACACCAGCACGTTTCGGTATCGCGTCTACAACATGGTGGAATCGCTCGCGTCCGATCGGGCGCGGCGGGCGACGGCAACCTGGTTTGCCGTCGCGGAAATCCCGGCTCTCCTGCCCCGGCTCGCCGAGATCGATACGCTCGTGCTGGCACGCGTGCGGTACGACGCCGACGTCGCCCGACTGATCGCGGCGGCCAAGTCGCAGGGGGTCCGGGTCGTCTTCGATTGCGACGATCTGGTGTTCGACACCCGCTACGTGCATCTCCTGCTCGACACGCTCGACCAAGACACGAAACCTGCCGCCGCGTGGGATTGGTGGTTTGCCTACGTCGGCCGGCTCGAGGCCACCGCACGGCTGTGCGACGGGGCGATTACGACCAACCGGTTTCTCGCGGAGAAACTCTCGGAGACGGTAGCGGGTCCGGTGTGCATCGTGCCGAATTTCCTGAACCGCCGGCAGCAGGAGGTTTCCGAAACGCTCCTGGCTGCCAAGCGGGCCCGGGGATTCGCGGGTGAGGGACCGGTCACGATCGGCTACTTCAGCGGCACTCCCAGCCACAACCGCGATTTTGCCATCGTCACTCCGGCCCTGGCGCGGCTGCTCGACCGCGACCCCGACGTGCGGGTGCAGATCGTCGGGTTCATGGATGAAACCGGACCGCTCGCGGCGCACGCCGACCGGGTGAACCGTGTCCCCCTGCATGACTGGATCAACCTGCAGCGGCTGATCGCGGAGGTGGAGATCAATGTCGCGCCGCTTCAGGAAAATGTTTTCACCAACTGCAAGAGCGAACTAAAGTTCTTCGAGGCTGCGATCGTCGGCACGTGGACGCTGGCCACGCCGACCATGCCGTTCAAGCGTGCCATCCATTCCGCCGACATGGGCCGACTGACGCGGGCCGAAGACTGGGATCGCGGTCTGGCCGAGGCGGTGACGCTCGTCCGCTGTCCGGCCCGCTACGCGGCCCTGGCCGAGGCCAATGCCGCCTGCGTGCGGGAAGCCTATGGCTGGGACCGGTTCGCGGACCGCATCCTGGAGGCGACGGTGCGGAATGACTGACCAGGCGAGGTGCGAATCGCTCCCCGTCGATACGCGTCGGGATCTGCTCCTCGCAGGCATTCCTCGCTCGGCACGCATCGTGGAGGTAGGGGCATCCTTCCGGCCGCTGGCAGCGAAGCGGGACGGCTGGAACACCTGCGTCGTCGATCACGACACCCGCACCGGGCTGATCGCAAAATATGCCGCAGCCGCGGTGGCGGCCGAGGCGATCGAAGAGGTCGATGTGCTCTGGCAGGGAGGCTCTTTGCACGAGGCATTTCCGGCCGATCGGCTCGGAACCTTCGACGCGCTGGTGGCCTCGCACGTGCTCGAGCACATGCCCGACCTGATCGCCTTTCTCGACAGCAGCCGCAGGCTCGTCCGGGACGACGGCTGTCTCGTGTTTGCCCTGCCCGACAAACGGTGGTGCTTCGACTTTTTCCGGCCCGTCTCGCTGGCAGGCGATGTCCTGCTGGCCCACAGCCAGCGCCGCACGTGTCACAGTCCGGCCACGCTCTTCAACGAGGTGGCCTACGCCGTCACCCTGCACGGCCGCCCCGGCTGGACGGCAGGTGAAAGGGCCGCGGAAGTGGCGTTTGCCCACCGGCTCGGACTGGCCCGCCAGCTGTTCAACGACGCGCAGGCCGACACCGTCTACCGCGACGCCCATGCCTGGCAGTTCACACCGGCAAGTTTTGAGCTTTTGATCCTCGACCTGGGACTGGCGGGAGCATGCGACTGGCACGTCGACTGGATTGAACCGGCAGCCGCAGTGGAATTCCTCGGCCGTCTGCGGCCGGGCGGCGCGGCCCCGTGTGCCGACCCTGAGCAGATGCAGCACCGTCGGATGTCGCTGTTGCGCGAGATCGCCCGCGAATCGATCGCCCACTGGCAAAGCCTGCTGGCCTCGCAGCCGTCTGACCGCAACGCGGCCTAGCCATTCGCAGCGGGCATCGTGTCGAGCAACTGGTCGGCCACTTCCCGCATTTCCTGAATCATCCGCCGGAGCAACGTCAGGCGGCGAGACTGGAGGTCCGAGCGTGGCAAAGGTGTGCCGCGGCCGGGAGAGCGAGAAGAGAAACTCCATGGCGGGCTGTGGTTCCAACCAATCGATCCGCCAGTCGATCTCGCCGAGCGCACCCAATTCGAGGACGAGGAGTTCGAAGCTCGCCGGCGTGAACTGCCAGGCGTGATAATCGACGTAGCTTGATCCGGCGGCTGCTCCCAATTCCGCATTGCCCCGCGCCTGCTCCAGGGAGTGGTCGAGCGCGAGTTCTTTCAGCGGCTCCCGAGCCCAGGCGGCCCGGCCGGCGAGCCTGGTCAGGTAGGCGACGTGATCGAACAGGTCTGTTTACGTGTGCCGTGACCCGTCACCGCGGTGGGCGGCCAACACCCGGCCTGTCGTGGAGGCCGGCCGGAAAAGGTCGAAGCACAGCCGCCTGTCAGGCAGCGCCAGTCGGATGCTGCCCTGCTTGGGATGCAACAACGTCGCGGCAGACTGAAAAAAAGCGATCGGATCGGGCACATGCTCGAGCACATGGCTGGCGATCAGCGCCGTGAAAGTGCCCACGTCGCCCGACTCGGCCGGTGCGTCTACGCCGTTCCCACACTCCATCGGCCTTGCCGACGTGACACCTGCTTGGCGGACTGGGCGCCGTAGGGGGTCTGCGAACGATTGAGAACCGACCTTGCCGTTCGGCAGGCGGGCGGCTTATTTCCCATGCCGATTCCGCGGCGTACCCGCCACTCGGATCGCCTTTACGGAAGTGGAGCCCCACGAGTGACCTTCGCCGAATCGTTGCCATCCTCTGCTTCGCACGCCGGCGGCCCGCGATTCTCCGTGATGCTGCCGACGTACGAACCTGATCACAAGCTGTGCCGCGCGGTTGCGTCGGTGCTGGCACAGGCTCCACCGGTCGACCAGATGCAGATCATCGTGGTGGACGACGCCTCGGAGCGGTCCGATGTGCGGGCGCTTGTGCACGCCGTGGATCCTGAGTGTCGGGTCGAGATCATCCGCCACGACGGCCGGCTGGGACTCGGCGGCAACTGGAATCGCGCCATCGCCGCGGCGAGGGGCGAACTGGTGCACCTGCTGCATCAGGACGACTACGTCCTGCCCGGCTTCTACACCCGCATCGACCAGCTCTTTCGCCGCACTCCGTCGATCGGCATGGCGTTCTGCCGCTGTCGCATCGTCGACGGCGACAACCACCGGATCAAAACAACGTCCGGCGCGCGGTGGACGCCCGGCATCATCCACCGCTGGCTGCCGATGATCGCCCAGCGGCAACGGGTGCAGTGCCCGGCGGCCGTTGTGGCCCGCAGCACCTACGAGTCGCTCGGCGGCTACCGGACGGATCTCTGCCTGACACTCGACTGGGAAATGTGGGTCAGAATCGCCGCCCGCTACGAGGTGGGCTACGAGCCGCGGACGCTGGCAGCCTACTGCCGCCATACAGCCAACGAGTCTTCACGGCTGGCGGCAAGCGGCGTCATCTGGCCCGATCTCGTGCGGGCCATCACCATCAACGCCGGCTCACTTCCGGAGGCATCCCGCGCCGCCCTCGTCCGCCGCAGCGCCACGTGGTACGCCGGCTCGGCCCGCCGCGCTGCCGCCAAACAGTTGGCGAGGGGCGAGGCCGGCGCCGCCAGGCAGACGATGTCATACGTTCCCCACCTCCTCGCCCTTGCCGCGGGGCACGCCGTCCAAGGGACGGCCGCTCGCCCGGCCGCTCGCCCGGCCACGGCGAACCGGCGGGTGGCCTGACAGCTCCAAACGGCTTCGTGGGAGCCTCGCCAATGGCTCGCGCCCTCGTCTACGCCCACCACGATCGCGACGGGCTCTTCGATCCCCACGTGGTCGAGTCGCTACGACGTTACCGACTTCTGATGGATCATGTGACGGTCGTGTCGACGGCCGCGCGGCGGCTCCCCGTCGAGGCCGGGGCGTTTGTCGATCGATTCCTCGCCCGCGACAACATCGGCTACGACTTCTGCAGCTGGCGGGCCGGCCTCGAGGACCTCAAACCTCTGGATCGTTTCGACGAGATTGTCTGCGCCAACGACAGCGTCTACGGGCCACTGTTCGACCTGGAGCCCGCCTTCAGCGATCCCCGTGTGGCCGCCGCCGATCTCTGGGGCATGTGCCTGTCGGAGCAGGGCACGAAGCGCCGTGGCAGGGTTGCCTGCCCGCATGTGCAATCGTGGTGGTTCGCGATGCGGAGGCAGCTGTTCCAGTCGCCGGCGTTCGCAGCGTTTTGGGATGCCGTGGTGCCGCTGACCACCAAGGACGACCTCGTCGACCGCTACGAGATCGGAATGTCCGAACATTTCGCTCGCGCCGGGTTTCAGATCGCCGGCCTCTACGACGCGTCGACAGCCGGTCCGGTGGCCTGGCGGGAACTCCTGCCCCATCTCTCACTCCGGCATCCCACCCGGTCCCGGCGGCACCTCCGCAAGGCCCTGCGAGTGCCGCACAACCCCAGCGAACTGGTCTGGAAACGGCTGCTCGACGCCGGTGTGCCGTTCGTGAAAGTGGGGCTGTTTCGCGTCAACCATTACGGTCTCGACCTCGACCACGTGCTCGCTGGGCTGGCGGCCCTGACCCCCGACGCCGTCGGCCTTATCCGGGCCCACCTGCTCCGCGTCGGCCAACCGTAGTCACGGCTTGGAAGCCGCGGATGTTCCTGCCATAGTGTTGAGCCGGTCCGCCGTGCGGGCGCGTTCCGCGCGGGCGTCAGGTCCGCCATCCCAGAAGTCCTTGCAGGCAGTTATCATATGAAAATTCACGAGTATCAGGCCAAGGATCTGCTTCGGGCGGCCGGTGTGCCTGTGCTGGCCGGCCGGGTCGCTCGCACGCCCGCAGAGGCCGCCGCTGCGTTTACCGCACTTGGCACACCGGTGTGTGCCGTGAAGGCCCAAATCCACGCCGGCGGCCGCGGCAAGGGGCAGGTGCAGGGCTCCACCCAACGCGGCGTTGAATTGGCAAAGAGTGCCGACGACGCCTCGCGGATCGCCGCGGGCCTGCTTGGCAAGACGCTCGTCACGATCCAGACGGGCGCCGAGGGGCAGGTCGTCCGGCAGGTGTTTGTCGAGAGCGGCTGCGCGATCGACCGCGAACTCTACTGCGCGGTGCTCGTCGACCGCCGTGTCGGGTCGCCGGTGCTCATCGCGAGCACGGCCGGTGGCATGGACATCGAGGAGGTCGCTCACAATACTCCCGAACTGATCCTGAGCGAGCCCTTTGATCCAGACCGGGGTCTGGCCGGCTACCAGGCCAGACTCCTGGCCGCGAAGCTCGGTCTTCCGACGGCCAGTTGGCGGCACGCAGAAACCTTCTTTCGCCGGCTCTGTGCGGCGTTCGTCGCACTCGATGCTTCGCTTCTCGAGATCAATCCGCTGGTGCTCACGAAGGCTGGCGATCTCGTCGCGCTCGATGCGAAGATGACGTTCGACGACAACGCACTCTTTCGCCACAAGGATCTTGCGGCGCTCCGCGACGAGGCGGAAGAAGAACCGGCCGAGACTCGTGCCTCTGCTGCCGGACTCTCCTACGTGAAGCTGAACGGCACGATCGGCTGTCTCGTCAACGGTGCCGGTCTCGCCATGAGCACGATGGATCTCGTCAAATACCATGGCGGCGAACCGGCGAACTTTCTCGACGTGGGCGGCGGCGCCGACGTCAACCAGGTTACCGAGGCCTTCCGCATCATCCTCTCCGACCCCCACGTCAAGGCGATCCTCGTCAACATCTTCGGCGGCATCATGCGGTGCACGACGATCGCCAACGCCGTCGTCGAGGCCTCGAAAACCGTCGGCTTCACCGTGCCGTTGGTGGTACGACTTGAAGGCACCGAGGTGGAGGAGGGAAAGAAAATCCTGGCCTCCAGTGGCACGGCCATCATCACCGCCGACGGCCTGACCGACGCAGCCCAGAAGGTGGTCGCCGCCGCCAACGCCGCCTGAAGTGCCTACGACACATTTTTCGCCCCCCACTTTTGAAGGCCTCCCATGAGCATCCTCGTCAATCGCGACACCCGCGTCATCTGCCAGGGCATCACCGGCAAAGTGGGTGAGTTCCACACCCGCGGCTGCCTCGACTACGGCACTCGCATGGTCGGGGGAGTGACCCCTGGCAAGGCGGGCGAAGCCGTCGTCGGCCTGCCTGTTTTCAACACCGTGGCCGAGGCGCGGGATGCGACCGGTGCCAACGCCACGATGATCTTTGTGCCGCCAGCCTTCGCAGCGGACGCGATCCTGGAAGCGGTCGGTGCCGGCATCGAGCTGGTGATCGCGATCACCGAAGGCATCCCCGTGCTCGACATGGCCCGCGTCATGCCGGTCGTGAAAGCCTCGAAGAGCAGGCTCATCGGGCCGAACTGTCCGGGCGTGATCACACCGGGACAGTGCAAGATCGGCATCATGCCCGGCTACATCCACACGCCCGGACACGTCGGCGTGATGAGTCGATCGGGCACGCTCACCTACGAGGCCGTCTGGCAGCTCACGCAACTCGGCCACGGCCAGAGCACCTGCGTCGGTCTCGGAGGCGATCCGCTCGTGGGCTCGAGCTTCATCGACATCCTCACGCTCTTCGAGGCCGACCCCGACACGCATGCCATCCTGATGATGGGCGAGATCGGCGGCTCCGCAGAGGAAGAGGCGGCGGCCTTCGTCAAAGAGCACGTCACCAAGCCGGTGGCCGCCTTCATCGCCGGTCGAACCGCGCCTCCGGGGAAGCGGATGGGGCACGCCGGTGCGATCATTTCCGGGGGCAAGGGCACGGCGGAGGCCAAGCTCGAAGCCCTGCGGGATGCCGGAATCGAGATCGCTGAAAGCCCGGCCGACATGGGGCAGGCGCTGGTGCGCGCGATCAAACGGCGCTAGAAAATAAAAAAATGGGGACGGGAGCGATTTTTCGCTACCGATTATTCGCTCCAAGGTGGCTCCACAAAATCGCTCCCGTCCCCATTTTCATGAATGTCAGCCTCTTTATCCCCTGTTTCGTCGATCAGATGACCCCGCAGGTGGGTCTGGCCGTGGCCAGCGTCCTCGAGCGACTCGGACATGCGGTCGAGTTTCGCTCGGCCCAGACGTGCTGCGGCCAGCCGAGCTTCAACGCCGGCTATTGGGACGAAGCCCGCGCCGTCGCCATCCATGCGATTGAAGTTTTCGCGGGGGCGGACGCGGTGGTTGGTCCGAGCGGCTCCTGCGTGGCGATGATGCGGGTTTTCTATCCGGAACTGCTCGCCGGCACGCCCCATGAGACGGCCGCCCTCGATCTGGCAGCGCGGACGTTTGAGTTCGGAGAGTTTCTCGTCAAGAAACTTGGCGTAACGGACGTCGGCGCACGGTTCCCGCACCGCGTCAGCTACCACGACGGCTGCCACGGCCTGCGGGAGCTGCGGGTCAAGGACGAGCCACGGCAACTGCTGCGGGCCGTTCGCGACTTGGAACTGGTCGAGTGCGACGAGCCTGAGAGCTGCTGCGGATTCGGCGGACTCTTCAGCGTGAAGTTTCCGATGATCTCCACGGCAATGGCGGAGGTGAAGGGGGGCTCACTCGCACGGACCGACTGCGACTATATCGTGTCGAGTGATCCGAGCTGCCAGCTGCAACTTGACGGCTGGCTCGCCCGCAATGGGCGGAAGGCCCGCACCGTGCATCTCGCCGAGGTGCTTGCCGGCATGGTCGACGAGCGGTAGCCGACGCCTGCCGGCCTCATCTGGCCTTTATGAGCCAGGCAGCTCGAACCGGGCTTTTACGGAGGGCTCGCCGGCTCGCCGGCAGCGGCGTCCGCCGGCTGGGTCTCGGCCGGTGCCGTCTCTTCAGCCGCTGGTAGGCCCAGCACTTCGTCGAGGGCGACGACCGACATCACGTGGCGACCCCACGCATGCAGCCGATACCGCTCGAGCAGACCGACGTCCCTGGTCCCGTTGCCGTTGGGGTCGTTGAGAACGAGCCGGGCCGTAAACGCCTTGTCACGATCGGTGTCCAGAAAGGGCTCCCCTTCGTCGTGCTGCTTGTTGCCGTTGAGATCGGCGAAGGGCTCGCTCCATCGAGGTGGTGGTGGCGGAGGCGGAGGAGGCGGCGTCTCGGGCTTCGCTTTTTTGCCTTTTGTATCCTGCCGGTCGCGTTTCGCCTGCTTCTGCTGGTCGTCGGTGCCCGCGGCGGCATCGGGCGTGGGCGCGGCAACCGGCTGCGGCTCCGGCACGCTCCCGGGTTCTCCGTCGAGCAAGATCTCACGTTTGGTGTCGTTCGGCTCGACGCAGCGGGCAAACGTCCGCAGCATTCTCGTGCCCATGTCGTAGCCCAGCGTGGAGCCGTCGATGCGGAACGCCTCTGGAACCGGCGCGATCGAGCAGGCGATCAGGAATGTGCCGGCAATGACGATGCCCGCCACGGCCCCCACCAGTCCGCCACCGAGTTTGTCGATCACCGGCGCGAAACGCACGACGTCCGCAGGCACGTATCCACCCACTGCCAGCCGGGTTGCGACCGCCGTCCCGATCAGCAGCAGCCCGAAGGCCGCCGGAAACGCATAGACAACTGGCAGTTCAAAAGTCACGAGCAAAGCAGCCAAGGGTTCGGCGAAGGCCAGTGCAGCCACGAGCGTCACGACCGCCTGCATGCCCACCAAGACCGCCAGAAACAGTCCGTTTTGCACGCCGAACGCGACGAGGGCCAGCACGATCCCGCCGACGAGGAGATCGCCAAAGCGTTGCATCACGCTGTCCGCCCAAAGCGTGGTGAGAAGCATCAGCATGAGTGCCTCGTCTGCAACGACCACGGCCACGACACCTGACGCGATAGTGGATACACGCTGCCACTCACTTGGTCACCCGCACAATCTCGTTGAGGCTCGTGATGCCGGCGAGCACCTTGGCGATCCCCGCCTCCTGCAGGGTCCGCGTGCCCGCCTTGCGTGCCGCCGCCCGGATCGCCTGGATCGAAGGCTGGGCTACCAACAGTTCCCGGATGGCGTTGTCGAACACGAGCAGTTCGTGCACGCCCGTGCGGCCCTTATAGCCCGTGCCGTGGCAGGCGGGGCAGCCCTTTTCGCGATAGATCGTGATTTCCTTATCGGCGGCCACCCCCAGCTTCTGCCGGAATTCAGCCGGGGCCGGATAGGGTTCCTTGCATTTGGGGCAAAGCACACGAACGAGTCGCTGGGCAAGCACCGCGGTCACGGCAGACTGTATGAGCGTGGTGTCGATGCCGATGTCGAGCAGTCGCGTAACGGTCGTCGCCGTGTCGTTGGCGTGCAGTGTAGTGAAGACGAAATGGCCTGTGAGAGCCGCCTGCATGGCGATCTCGGCCGTCTCCTTGTCACGAATCTCGCCCACGAGGATCACGTCCGGGTCCTGCCGCAACACCGACCGCAGGATCTTCGCAAACGTCAGTTCGGCAGCCGTGTTGACGGCCGTCTGCGAGATGTTTTCAAGCTGATATTCGATCGGGTCTTCGATGGTGACGATGTTGCGGGAGAGGACATCGATCTCGCCCAAGGCCACGTAGAGCGTCGTCGTCTTTCCCGAACCGGTGGGGCCGCAGACGATCAGCATGCCGTGTGGTTGCTGAACGATCTCCTGAAGCGTCTTGAGCATCGATTCCCGCATGCCGAGCGAGGCGAGCCCTCCCTTGATGACGCCGCTGTCTGCATCGAGCAGGCGCAACGCCATCTTTTCACCGAAATTCGTCGGCCCCGAGGCCGCGCGGACGTCGAACTTCCTCCCCGCCTTGAGCAGGGCGAAGGTACCGTCCTGTGGCCGGCGTCGTTCCGCGATGTCCATGTTGGCGCACACCTTGATGGCCGACACGACGGCCCGGCCGGCCGATCCCTTGAGCGTCAACACGTTCTGCATGATTCCGTCGATGCGGCAGCGGACGATCAGTTCCTCGGCACCCTTTGGCTCGAGGTGGACGTCGGTCGATCGCATGCCGATCGCCTTCTCGAAAATCTGCTGCACAGTCTTGATTGCCTTCGAAGCCTCGCGATCGAGCCCGTCGTTGCCCTGCCCGTCCACGGGAGTGCCGTCTTTTCTCAGGATCACGACCGAAACATCGGCCTCACGGCCGACCGCCGCGCCACTGCCCGCTGGCATCCACTTCTCGAACGACTTCTCCATGCCTATTTTCTTGGCGGCCAGAAAAATCATCTTGCGGGCAAACCGGCGGGTGAGCATCGTGCGGGTCGAGGGGGCCTTGGTGTCGCGATAGGCCACATACCCCACGAAACTGGCCGGCAACACCACGAGAAACAACGGCAACAGTCCGAGACCGTACTGATACGTAACGAAGAAAAAGATCGCGCCGGCGGCCACGAAAGGCAAAGACCACGGGAAGTCCTCGCCCAGAATTTCACGGTAATCGGTGTCGACCCAAATGCAGAATGCCGTCCAGGCAGCGGCGAGGAGAACCCAGGCCACTCCCAGCCAAACCAAGCGGTCGATAGCGGCCGCCGAAAGCATTCCTGTCACCCTTTCCATGCACCTGGGGTCGAATCACCGCCCGCCGTTCGGCGCAAGGACGCCGCCGGAATGAACGGCCACACGGTAAGTATTCCATAATTTTTACCGTCCTGCGCGGAAGAAATCCACGGAATCGGCCCCCCGTGGCTCCCGCGGCGATCGGCTCGTGCGGTGATCGGCTTTGTGATCGGCTATGATGGTGTCATGCTGGTCAACGATTCCGCCGCCCCCACCGCGGGCCACACCGCAGATTCGCAGCCGCCCCCTCCGAGGCTCGCGAAGAAGCGGTTTCTGCACGACGCCGCCGAGCATGTCCGCGACACGGGCCATAGGGCCTTCGTCCGCAAGGCGCTCAGCGGCTACTACGCCAGTCGCGACGTCCAAAAGGCCCGCTTTCGCGACTGGGAGCATGCCCGCGATGCGGCCAGTCTGGCGAAATGGTCGGCCGTGAATCGGCTCGACGAACTCCTGCCGCGGTTCGCGGACAACTTCACGGCCAACGGAGGCCAGGTGCACTGGGCGCGGGACGCCGAGGAGGCGAGGAGCATCGTGCTGAACCTGGTGCGGGCGGCCCGTGCCAAGGCGGTCATCAAGAGCAAGTGCATGACCAGCGAGGAGATTCATTTAAACGCGGCACTCGAGCACGATGGCTACGGCGTGGTGGAGAGTGATCTGGGGGAATTCATCCAGCAACTCCGTGGCGAACCGCCGTATCACTTCGTCTTCCCCTGCATGCATGTCCGCCGTGAGGAGATCAGCGACCTGTTCGGGAAGCACCTCGGGACGGCGCCGACCGACAGCCCCGAGGAACTCACGATGATCGCCCGGCGGCACATGCGCAGGCTGTACATCGATGCCGACGTGGGAATCACCGGTGCAAACTTTCTCGTCGCCGAAACGGGCCAGATCTCGATCACGGAAAACGAAGGCAACGCCCGCCTCACGGCGGCGCTGCCCCGGGTGCACATTGCCATCTCCGGCATCGAAAAGGTGGTGGAGCATCTCGATGATCTCGCCGTGCTCCTGCCGATGCTGGCAACGGCAGGGGCGGGCCAGCCCATGACCTGCTACAACACGCTCTACGCGGGCCCGCGGCGCGCTGGCGAGGCAGACGGCCCCGAGGAGATGCACTTGGTCCTCCTCGATAACTCGCGGACCGCCCTGCTCGCCGACCCCGAACAGCGGGACAGTCTCCACTGCATCCGTTGCGGCGCCTGCCTGAATGTCTGCCCGATTTTCAAAAATGTCGGCGGCTTCACCTACGGCACGACCTACCAGGGACCGATCGGTTCGGTGATCACGCCTCATCTCCGCGGACTCACCGACTGGAACCACCTCTCGGCCGCCAGTTCACTGTGCGGCGCCTGCACGGATGCCTGCCCAGTGCGGATCGACATCCACCACCATCTCTTGCACAACCGACGCAATGCCGCCCGCACCGCCCCCAATGCCTGGGAACGCCTGGGGCACCGACTCTTCGTGTTGGCAGCCCGACGTCCCTGGCTCTTTGCCCTGGGCGGGGCTGTCTTTCGCCGCACGCTCCCGCTGCTCAAGGCCCTGCGGCCACCCCTCCTGCGGGACTGGCTCGCTTCGCGTGACCTCCCGGCGGCCCCGCGGCGGAGTTTCCGCCGCCAGTGGGATCGCCGCCAGCCGCAGGAGCAGAGCGGATGAGCGGCCAAGACGGCCAGTCGGCCCGCGATGTGATCCTGGCGCGGATACGGGAGGCACTGCGAGTGCCGGCACCGCTGCCGCATGGTCTGGCTGAAGCGGATCGTCCGCAGACGGGCCGGGCGGCGGGCGTTGCAGCGACGCAGTCAACCAGCGGGCTGCCCACCCTTGCCGTGCTCCCGGAGGCGGTTGCCCGACCGTGGCTGCCCGATGGTGGTGAGACGCCCGCCGAGCGTCTTGCGTTGCTGCTCGCGAATCTTGTCAAGCTCCGCGCGGTCGTGCACCAGGCGGCCGACCTGACTGCCGCAAGTGAATACCTCTTCGCGCTCGCTCGGGAGCGAGACTGGCAGCGGGTGGCCTGGCACCCGCATCGGCTCGTGGAACCGCTGCTTGCCGGCGTGCCCTGTGCGACCTACCGCGTAGA
>JBIIMX010000229.1:0-5503 GCA_044337765.1 Pirellulales bacterium
GTTTCACGCCTGGCACTCGCATCGAGCACCGCGTTCCAGATCCTGGTGCTGGCGAATGTCTGGTGGGCCGCGATGCCGGCAGCCGCCTGTCCATTCTGCGGCACGGTCGGACAGTCGCTCGCACAACGGCGCGACGAAGCGGCCGTCGTGGCAGTTGCGGAGGCTGAGGGTACGGCGGCGGCGGATAGCAAGGGTTGGCTCACACAGCGATTTCGCGTCGACCAGGTTCTCCGCGACGCGGCCCAGGCGGCCGACGCCTCTGAAACCGTGCCCGCTCGCGTGACGGCACCAATCGCAGGCACGGCGGTGCTCTTCGGCACGGTCACGGAGCCGCTGCTCCCGGGGGCAGCGGACGCCGGCCGCTCCTGGACGGCGGTGGCGGCCGACGAGTCGCTCCTGGGCTACGTGATGGCTGCGCCTGCCGTCGCGCTGCCCGCGGCCGAACGACTGCGGTGGTTTGCCGCCCGGCTGGAACATCCCGACCCCATGATCGCCGCCGACGCGTTCACGGAGTTTGGTCTGGCGCCGTTCAATGCCGTGCGTACGGCCGCGATGACGATCGCACCCGACCGGCTGCGGGCATGGGTCAGCGAGCCGGGCATCGATGCCCGCCGCCGTGGACTCTACGGTCTGCTCTTGGGTGTCGTCGCCGCCACCGCGGCTGAGCCTGCTGTGTCACGCGATTGCATCGACACTTTGCATGAAGCAGTCGAGGCACCTGCCGATGATTTTCGCAGTGGCTTCGACGGCATTTTGGCGGGCGTGCTCGTGGCGGAGGGAGATGCGGGGCTTGCGTACCTGGAGAACCGTGGCCTGTTCGGCCGCCAGGCACGGGCTCTCGATCAGCGGCATCTCCTGGCCGCCGTGCGGTTCGCCGGCGAGAGCCTTGCCGCCACGATCCCGCGAGAGCGGATCATCGCGGTCACGGCGGCCCTCCTGGCCAGCCCGGCCCTGGCAGCCGATGCCGCGGTCGATCTGGCACGGTATCAGGCCTGGCATACCGTCGACGAGGTCGCCCGGCTTTGGGACACGCTCGGGGCCAACGACCCGCTCGTCCGCCGCGCCGTCGCCGGCTACCTCAACGCCTGCCCACTCCCCCGCGCAAAAGCAGAGCTCGAACGCATCCGCGAGGCCAATCCGGTCCTCTTACAGCAGGCCCTCGATGCCGCGGCCCTTCCGATGGCCCGCTGAAACCGTGAGGTTTCCCAGCCGTGGCAACGAGATTCCATCTTGTTGTGGATCCCGTTCCAAACCGTGGCAACAAGATTTCATCTTGTTGTTGCACAGGCGGGGACACCGCAAGTTAAACACTCGCGGCCACTGGGGGCCGGTGGCACAGCCCAACCGTGGCAACAAGATTCCATCTTGTTGTTGCACAGTCTGGGACACCGCAAGTTGGAAACTCGCGGCCACGGGGGGCCGGTGGCACAGCCGAATCGTGGCAACAAGATTCCATCTTGTTGTTGCACAGTTTGGGACACCGCAAGTTGGAAACTCGCGGCCACGGGGGAAACCGCATAGCCACTGGGGAAACCGCATAGCCACGGGGGAAATTCGGCCACGGGCCCCACGGGAAAGCCGCCCCGTCCGATCAGGCACCGGCTGCGGGTCCCTGGGGCGATGGCAGCAGTTCGGGGACACCCGGACGGCTCTCCGGTCGCGGCGTCGTCCCCGGGGCGGGCGGTGCTGCCTTCTGTTCGTCGAAGTCTTCCTTGGTAGCGGGATCCCGCGGCGGCAGCTGGGTCGCCCGAGCATCGGCACCGATCGACTCAAAGTTTTGCGTGATCGCCCCGCGGCTGAAGACGCCGGGACGTGAATGGCCGTAGTCCAGATAGAGGCTGGCGTCCCGCTGCCGTGCCCGGCGGTGAGCGTCGAAGTAGGCCTTGCCCGGCCACGGACCCTCCGCGAGGAACACGCCGTTGTATTCGAGCAGTGAACCCTTGCGATAATGGAGCTGGGAGATCGAACGCGTGTAGTCGACGACAGCACGTGCGTAGGAACTCTCCGCCTCGGCCCGCCGGCGTTGGGCTTCGAGGAGCTGGTCGAGCGTAACGGTGCCGGCGTCGTAGGCGGCCTGCACCGCATCCACCTGCCGCTCCGCGGCGACGCGGCGGTTGAAATTGGTCTGGGCGAGCGCGAAATTCGTATCGACGTTCCGCACCGCCTCCACCAGCGCGTGTGAGGCTTCGAGCTCTTCGTCCTGCAGCCGTGCCCTCTCGCGGGCCAGCTGGAGCTGGAAGTTTCTGACTGTGGCGAGTTCGCGACGGAAGCCGAGCGGCATCAGGAACTGTCCGCCCGCCTGCCACTCTTGAAACTGACCGCTGAAAAGCGTGGAGTAGGAGTCGGTCCCCCGCAGCGGATCGGCGTTGTTCGATTCGTACGGATTGTAATTCTGATTGATGAGCTCCTGGCCCATGCCAAGAAATCGCCAGCGTCCCACGAGGTCGAGCCGGGGCAGAATCAGATTCTTGGCCGCGGTCAGCTCCAGCTCCTTCTGCTTGATCACCCACTTCTGCTTGCGGAGTTCAGCCGACCGGGACAGGGCCTCGACAAGCGACTGCTGCCAGTCGAAGGAGATTCGGGCGGTCGTCGGCTCGTCCGACGGGCGGATCAGCCGGCCGTCGCTGGCACTGATCCCCATCATGTACCGAAGCCGATTCTCGCAGCGATACACATCGGTGAGCGCCTGTTCGACCTCACTGCGGAAGAAGAAATACTGCTCACGCGACTGGGCTTCCTTGTCGGCCTCGCCTCCACGCGACTGCTCCACGTAGAGGGCGTGGACCTTCCGCCAGGCCTCGAGCGCGCTGTCGCGGCCGGCCTTGCGTGCCTCGAGGTTCCGGTAGGCGAAATAGAGTTCCCAATAGGACTGCTCCGTATCGCTGACGAGGTTGCGGACACCCGCCTCGAAATCGGCCAGTGAAATGTCGGCATTCACTCGGGCCAAAAGCACGCCGCGGAACAGGGGCCGCCCGAAGATGTTGTCGAAGGGATCGGGGCCGGCGATGCGGTTGTAGGTGACGCCGGCACCCTGCAGCAGCGGCTGGCTGAACGTGAAGTCGTAGTTCGTGGTCCAGGTGGACGGTACTTCGCGGGATCCGACGTTGTTGTTGTCGTAGATCGTCGAATTCGACACGCCTAACGTCGCACCGGTTGCGGTCCGCTTCTGGATCCCGGTCGTCCAATTGCCGGTGTCGCCCTGGAGGTTCTGCGGAAACAACGCGCCGACGAATCGCTGAAAGTTCTGCGGCCGGTTGATGCGGTCCCACGTGAGCGAACTGGAAAGCTGCGCGTCGAACAGGGAGAGCGCGCTCTCGACGCCGCGGAACGGATCGGTCTCTGTGATCGCCGGATCATAGATGCTCGGCGTGGCCTGCGGGTTTGTGAGGAGCGAGACAGGTGGCTCACCCGTCTGCGGTCGCGGACCGCCGAAACTGCCGAACCGGCCACCCAAATTGCGGAGGACCTTGCCGTTTTCCAGCGACGTGCGGATCGCCTCCTCGAGCGAAAGTTCCCAGATCTGGTCGAAGCGGGCGTTGGAGAGCGTGAGCGGCTCGGTCGTGCCGGACGCCTCGTCGAGCGGTTGTTCGCAGCTGTCGGGATATTCGAGTTTCTGGATGGCGCCGACGTAGTGCGACAGGTCGCCGTCCTCGAAGAAGTAAAACGGCTGCTGTGGTGCGCAGCCGCTCGCGAGGAGCGAGAGGCTCGTCAGGGCAACCCAGACTTGTCTGGCATGTCGCAGCACGGGGGGTGTCGCCAGGCGGTGGTATCGGGCTCACATACGTTTCAAATCGCCGCCGCTGCGCCCAAGGGGTTGGGTCCACACGCTCTGTGCAACCCTGCCCGGCACGGTGCCCCCCGACTCCGTACCCGCAACTCGTGCGCCAAGGCGCAGCGACGGCTCTTTGGATATCGGCCCACCGGGCCCGCAAACTTGGAAAAACCGTCACATCCCGCGCAACCCGCACGGGCGAATGCGAATGCTGGGGGCTTCAGATGATCTGCAGAAAATTGCAGCAGGCTTTAGCGGGGGCTTGGGGAAGCCTGTGAAGGCCAGCGGGGCGTCTGCGAATGGCGGAATTGCCCAGCTTCCAACGAGACGAATCTTGCTGCACAGCCCGGCATGCCCTCGAGAACCGCAGCGGCTTCCAACGGCCCCAGGACGCTGGCGGCCGTGGCCACTGCGTCGGCCGTCGCGCAGTCGGCCGCGATGACCGTGACCGCAGCCGGCCCCGCGATACCCATGCCGGTTCGCGGGTCGACGATATGGCTGTACCGCCGGCCATCGATATCGACAGCCTGGAAGGCATCGCCGGAGGTGGTCACCGCAGCGTGCACGAGCAGCAGATGATCCCCCTCCTCACGTGGGGCATCGCCAGTGCCGGCTCTCAGAAGCGGCGCTATGGCAATCCGCCAGCCCTCAGTGCCAGGCGGTGGGGCGGTGACGGCAATGTCGCCCGAGGCATCGACCATCGCCGACGTGATCCCCTCACGGTTGAGCACCTCCATCGCCCGATCAACCGCATAGCCCATGCCAATGCCTCCCAGGTCGAGCCGCATTGCCGGCCGTGTGAGCATCGCGCCGCGGCCGTCGGGCACCAGCAGCAGCGTCTGTGGCCCAACCGCCTCGCGGGCAGCGGCCAGCTTTTCCGGCACGGGCAGCCTGCCCGACTTGCGCGACTGACGCCAAAGGCTCGTCAGTGGGCCGACCGTCGGATCGAACGCGCCGCCAGTGGCGTCCCGAACCTCGACGGCACGCGAGAGCACCCGCCACAGGTCGTCGCTCAAGGGCTTGGGAGACGATGTCGGGCTCTGGGCTGACAGTTGGGAGAGTTCGCTCAGGGGGTCATAGTCCGAGAGAATGCGTTCGAGCCGCGTTACCTCCGCAAACCCGGCGGCGATCGCCACGTGGCCGTCGGCCGCTGATTTTGCATAGACCGTGATCGTCCAGGGCACGCCCATACGACGCTGCGTCTGGCTGACGCGGACCGCGGCCACCGCGTCTGGAGGATTGCCCAACGTCTCCGAGCCGCACGCCACGCAGATCGCCACCGCCGCAGCCCCGCGGGCCAGCCACACAAAGGCCAGGGCTGCGTGGCGGACCTTCGCGCGATAGAATCCTGTTGTCATGAGCGACATTCCGACCCGTCCAATCGTAGCCGTCAATTTCGACTGCACCCCCTTACGGAGCGTGCGGCAGGTTGCCATTCCGCCCGACGCCTCGCCCGCGTACCGCGGCCGGCTGGAGCGAGTCCAACGCGCGATCAGCCAGCACGGCACGAGGAACACCTACTACCTCACGAACGGCTCCTGCACCTTCCAGTTTACAAACGATCCTGACATGGGGTGGGTGCGGTTCGCAGTCGAGGGCACGGTGATCACGGACGAGGCCGACGCGAAGACGGTCGGCAGCGATCTCACCATCCGCCTGGACAAAGAAACCTGCGACTGGCTCACTCAGCCGGCTGTGCAGTGGCTCGTCCTTTCGGTCAAACATGCCATG
>JBIIMX010000230.1:0-5470 GCA_044337765.1 Pirellulales bacterium
TTCCTTGCCAGAAGCGGCGAATTCAGGCCACAGTGCCGCCACCACGGTGTCGAGAGGAATGCGCTGTTCCTGCAACGCATGCAGCGTGCAGGCAGCGGCAACGCCCTTGCTGGCCGACCAGATGAGGCAGGGCGAGGCAGCGGTCCAATCGCGGCCTACGGCGGCCTCGCCTCCGTACAGGGAGAGCAGTTGCTGCCCATGCTGCCAGACAGCGACCGCTGCTCCGCCGGCAGACGCGGCGGAGCCGACGGGATGCTGTCCCACGATCGCCTCGAAAGCTCGGCTGAGTCGCTCGACAGCTGCCTGTGGCTGAAAGGGCCGCTCGCCTTCCGCCGGAGATACCGAGGAGGTCGCGGCTGGAGAGGCGTATGGCGTCGGCGGCTCTGCTGGGGAGACGTCTCTGTTCACGTCAGCACCTCGGCACGGGGTCGGCCAGGCGTCCGATCCCGACCATGCGAGTCGGGCATGGAGGGTATCCTGTGGGTCACGCGATCCTGGAGCATGCTTTCGTTCGGGCTCTGTTTCTGGAAATTTTTGACGCTCGTTCGTTCTTGTCGTTCCGGGATCATTCTTCACAGCACGCTGCAGAGGAGGCTCACATGGCCGACGTCCAGCCGGGCCGTTACCGGCATTATAAAGGCAATGAATACACAGTCCTGGGCCTCGCCCGTCACAGCGAGACGCTCGAGGACCATGTCGTCTATCGTCAGGAATATGGCGACCACGGGCTCTGGGTGCGTCCTGCGGCGATGTTCGCCGAGTCCGTTGTGGTCGACGGCAAAACGGTGCCACGGTTCGCGATCCTCCGCGCCGAACAGGCAAAGCGGGGCTAGCAGAGGCGGCCTTTCACGCGGGCGAGCGATTCGGCATCGACAGCGTCGCAGCCTATGATCATGAGTCGAGCCCGAGTCGGTGTTTCCCCCCCTTGGCCACCTTGTCATACAGATGAACGACGCAGGAAAGAGTTTGATCCTCGCCGGCGACATGGTCGCCGTCACCGGGGCGACCGGCTACGTCGGTGGCCGGCTCGTGCCCGCGCTCCTCGACGCTGGATACCGTGTTCGCTGCCTGGTGCGAGAGCCCCGCAAACTCGACGCCCGGCCCTGGCGGCACCGCCCGAACGTCGAAGTGATCGCGGTTGATGTCGCCGATACCGCGGCGGTCACTGCAGCCCTGCAGAACTGCCGGGCCGCCTATTACCTCGTGCACTCGATGGTGGCCACCGGGGGCACGTATGCCGATCGTGACCGAGACCTCGCCGCTGGCTTCGCAACAGCCGCCCGGGATGCAGGCGTGTCACGGATCATCTATCTCGGCGGACTCGGCGAGATGGGGCCTGACCTCAGCGAGCATCTCCGCTCCCGGCGGCAGGTCGAGCACATGCTCGCCTCATCTGGTGTGCCGGTGACGACCTTCCGGGCTGCGATGATCATCGGCGCCGGCTCGGCGTCGTTTGAGATCCTCCGCTATCTCGTCGAGCGGCTCCCGATCATGGTGACTCCCAAATGGGTAACCACTGAATGCCAGCCGGTGGCGATCGCCGACGTGCTGCATTGGCTCGTTCGCTGTCTCGATGTGCCCGAGACCGCCGGCAAGGCGCTCGAGATCGGCGGGCCCGACGTGATGCCCTACAAGGACTTGATGCGTGTGATGGCCGAAGAGCTCGGCCTACCCCGGCGGATCATCCTGCCGGTTCCCGTGCTGACACCTCGTCTGAGTTCGCTCTGGATCAACCTCGTCACCCCGGTCTCCTACCGGATCGCCCGGCCGCTGGCGGAGGGGCTGAAGAATCGCGTTGTCGTCACCGACGACACGACCCAGCGGCTCATGCCGCACCAGGCCCTCGGGGTGCGCGAGGCGATCCACCGGGCGAAGGTGAAGATCGACCAGCACGCGGTGGAAACCCACTGGAGCGTGGCGGGGCCCGTGCCAGGAGACCCCGCCTGGGCAGGGGGCACCGTCTTCACGGACAAGCGGGTCGTGGACATCGAGGCCGATGCCGCGAATGTCTACGCGGCAGTCTGCCGGATCGGAGGCGGCAATGGCTGGTATGCCGGCGACGTGCTCTGGCAGTTACGCGGCTGGATGGACAAGCTCGTGGGGGGACCAGGATTGCGGCGGGGACGGCGGCATCCCGAGATGGTGGAGTTTGGTGAAGCGCTCGACTTCTGGCGGGTGGTGGGCATCGACCGCGACCGTTCGCTTTCCCTGAGAGCGGAGATGAAGCTGCCGGGCGAGGCTCAGCTCGACTTCGCGATCGAGGATATCAACGCCGCCTCGGAGCCGCCCCTGACCCGGCTGATCATGACGGCCCGCTTTCGCCCCAGTGGCCTGCTTGGCCTTCTGTACTGGTATGCCGTCGTGCCGCTGCACGAGCTCGTATTCGGCGGCATGCTTCGCGGCATCCAGAAAACGGCCGAGGCGATGCACCGTTCAACCCGAACGGGTACGGGCGAGTCCCCGTCGCAGGAGTCCCCTCCCGGCTACGGCCGTGCCCGCCTCTGGCTCGGCATGAGTGGTGTGGGGACGATGGTCGTGTTGGCGACCGGGGGGCTTGTGCTCGGAATGCCGGCCCGGCTTCTCCCTGCTGCGGGATGTCCGCTCGTCGCCGAGATCACAGCGCTCGCCGGCTTCGTGCTGGCATACGCGGCCGTGCATGTTCCCTTTGATCTCTTCGGCGGCTATCTCTTGCCGCGATGGTATGGGCGACGCCATCCGCCGCTGGGGCTGTTCATCGCCAGGCTGGCCCGTGGGGTGGCTGTGCACTCCGCAATGCTCTTCCTGACGGCGCTCGCGCTTCTGCTCGCGGGCCGAGCCGGGGGATCGACGGGCGTGATCGTGGCCGGCGCGGTGCTCGTGTGGGCCTTGCTGTGGGGGCGGATTCCACTGGCAACCGCCATGGCGCGGCTGGACCTCACGCCGAGCTTGCCAAGCTCGGACGACCAGCCAGCTCCGTTACCGCTGCCGACCTACATGGGCGAATCGGACGACGAGGGTTTCACCGGCGGAGTCGTCGGGGTGGTACGGCCGCAGATGCACCTCCTGCCCATGCGGTGGCGGGAGGCTCTCGATCCCGAGGCCTTCGCCGTGGCGGTGCGGCGGCGGCAGATGGCAGTGCAGACCGGAGAATGGTGGAGGGGAAGGCTGCTTGCCATCGGCTTCACGCTCCTTGGCATCATCCTCGCGGCGGTGATCGTCGGGGATCGCAGGCTGGCCACGGCCGAGGGGATCGTGAGCTACAGTCTCGTGTTCACGCTCTGGTCGTTTCTTGGACTGCTCACCCTGCCCACTCCCAGCCGCCGCGGCGTGGCCGAGGTAGACCAGAACCTGCTGGCGTCCGGCTGCCGACTCGAGACCATGGCCCGGACAATCCAGTTGCTCGACGACCTGCAGGATCGCGAGCGGCAGCGGAGCTCACTCGTCGAAGTGATCTTCCATCCGGTGCCGAGCGTCTGGTCGCGGCTCCGGGGCCCGCGCGCCACGGGAGTGAAGGGCTGCTGGGACGGCGCTCGTTCCGCGGTGTATCTGAGTGTCGCCGGACTTGGCCTCCTGGGAAGGGCGGTTCACTGCAACTGCGGGAGGCCGTCGCTCTGGGCTTTTCTGCCGATCGACTGAACACCGTCTCGCGTCACCATGCAACGCACGAAAACACCATCCGCGGCGCCGATCCCCGACCAGTGCGGTCAGGCCTGGCAGGCACTCCAGATCCTCGCCTTGCTTCTCACCGTCGAAGCCTGCCTCGTCGGCTGGTGGTTCGGCGGCTGGCTGCTGGCGACGCCTGGAAAGCGACTTCTGTCGATCGGTATCGTCGGCATGCTCGGCGGGCTGTGGTCGCATATCGACCGACACAAGGCAGCCTATCGAACAAGCTGTGCCTCCTGGCCGCTCCTCGCGTGCCAGGTGCTCTCATTCGCCGGAGTCTTCGCAGGGATGCGGTGGCTCACCGCAAACGCGGCGTCGACGCTCCTCGACGACACCGGCATGGCTCTGGCCATCGCCGTTGCAGGAGTGGCATGGCTGGCATGTTCCTTGGCGTCCATCGCCCCCACATTCAACCTCGCGAAAACTCTTCTTGGCAGCGCCGCACTGTGCGGTGGGCTGGCCGTTGCGGCCTGGAACATGGGGGATCTCACCCAAAGTTTCTGGAACCATACCGGCGAGACCACAATCCGGGCGGTCGAAATCCTGCTCGTGCCGCTGGCCGGCGGGCCGGTCATCCGACCGGAACCTTTCGTCCTCGGCACCGACACCTTTCAGGTCAAGATCATGGCGTCGTGCTCCGGCTTTCACGGCATCGGCCTGATCACCATGCTGCTGGCAGGCTACCTCTGGTGGTTCCGGCGGCTCCATCGCTTTCCACAGTCGCTCCTGCTTTTTCCCATCGGCGTTGCGCTCATCTGGCTGGCGAACATCGTACGGATCACGGCCCTGATTCTCGTCGGCGTCTGGATCTCACCGGCAATTGCCGTCGACGGTTTCCACTCCTCAGCCGGCTGGATCGCCTTCATCACGGTCGGGCTGGGCATCATCTGGGCGGCGACACGGATACCTTTTTTCATCAAGCCTGGGTCCCCGATCGAATCGGCTGCATGCCGAAGTGACACAGCCGAAGCGTCGCCCCTCGCGGCGAGTCCGCCCGCCAGCCTGGATGTCAGTGGCCGTCGCAGCGCCGCAACGATCACCACGACGGCCTGTCTTGTGCCCTTTCTGGCACTCACGGCCATCACGATGCTGACGCGGGCCTTCACGAGCGGATTTGATCTCCTCTATCCGGTGCGGGTGGTCTGCGTGGCAGGGGTGCTCTGGTCTCTGCGGGATTCACTGGCCTGGCGGCAGTGCCGCGTGTCGCTTCTTCCGGTCGCGATTGGGACCATCGCCTTTGCGGCTTGGATGCTGCTGACACCAGGGCCGAAATCCCCGGCGGCAGCGGGCCTGGATGTCGCGCGGCTCGACCCGCACCAGCTGGGGCAGCCGTGGTCGGCGGTCTGGCTGCTGTTTCGCGTGGCAGGGTCGACTGTCACGGTGCCGATCGCCGAGGAGCTCTTTTTTCGCGGATTCGTGACCCGTCGCTGCATCGCCGAAGACACCGACACGGTGCCCCTCGGGACGTTTTCGTGGTTCTCGTTCCTCGCGTCTGCCGTCTCGTTCGGGGTGCTCCACGGAAACGCCTGGCTCGCAGGCATCGTGGTGGGCATGCTGTTCGGCGTGGCGCTGTATGTGCGGCGAAGTCTCTTTGACGCCGTGGTTGCCCATGCCACCACCAACGCCCTGCTCAGCAGCTACGTGATCACGACCGGTTCGTGGTCGGAGTGGGGGTGACCGGCAGCCGTTGCACGTGGCAGGCCTGAAAGCCATCCCCCGCGGTCAGCAGGCGATCGAAGACGGTGGGTGCATCGCTGCCGCTTCGCATGGCGTCGTGGATCACGTAGGCGATTTCATCATCGTCGAGTTCGATCCGGCGGTCCCGCTG
>JBIIMX010000231.1:0-5460 GCA_044337765.1 Pirellulales bacterium
AACCAACGTCGGTGAAGCGGAGACCGACGCGACGCTGGTCTGGGACTTGGCCGGCGACTGCGCTGGCGACATGCTCGCCGCCAATCCGCATCCCGACGCCCACGGCCGGGAGAATATCTGGCACTTTGGTAGTGAGCCCGACACGGCCGGCAGCGGCCCGGTGATACCGGCCGACTCGGCGCTGGCCCGCTGGCTTGTGCCCGCGTCCGACGCCGACCGCACGGCGCTCGCCAACCGGATCGCCGCGCTCGTGGCCGCGCCGCCCGCCGACGCGGCCGATGCGGCCGATGCAAAGCTCGCGCGGTTGTTACGGGCGGCAAATGGTCCGCTCCTCGGCACGCTGCTGAGTGATGCCCTCGAGTCGGGCGAGACAAATATGACGGGGGAGGCAGGCAGGCCGCAGGGCAACCCAACCACCGCGCCCGTCGGCCTCGACGCGGACCTCTTCGGCCGTCATCCCGACGGCCCCGCTGCCGGTACGATCGGCCCTGAAGACCTCTGCTTCCGTTCGCCGCAGGCGTTCACGGTCGAATTGCCGCGGGAGCTCGCCGACGGCTGCGAATTCGTGACCACTGCCACGCTTCCAGCAGGTGCCGGGCCGCAGGCGAGCGTCCAGTTCTTTGCGGGAATCGGGCCGGCGCCCTCCACAACGCCCTCCACAACGCCATCTGGGGCGTTCTCGAACGCGGCTGCGATCGTGGCCGCGGAATCCTCGCCGGCCTGGGAGCGGTTCACGCGCTCGCTCGACGAATTTCGCCAGCTCTTCCCCCGGACACTGGCATATTCCCGCATCGTGCCAGTCGACGAGGTGGTCACGCTCAACCTCTTCTATCGCGAGGACGATCAGTTGCGGCGGCTCATGCTCGACGACGCCGCGGCCGCCACGCTCGACCGGCTCTGGGATGAGCTGCTCTTCATCGCCCAAGAGCCCAGCGAACTCGAGGACGTGCTGGAGCAACTGCAGGGCTACGCATCGCAAGACCAAGCCCTGCTCGGAGAGTCCCTCAAGCCAATGATCCCGGTGATCGCAGCCCGGGCCGCGGCCTTCAAAGAGCGACTCGTCGAGACCGAGCCTCGGCACGTCGACGCCGTCGTGGCCCTGGCAGGCCGGGCATTCCGCCGGCCGCTCGAGGCCGACGAGGAATCGCGGCTCCGCACGCTCTACGACACGCTGCGAAAGAAGGAGCTTCCCCACGAGGAGGCGATCCGCACACTGCTTGCCCACGTGCTCGTGGCCCCTGAGTTTCTCTACAAGCTCGAGACCGTCGGGCCGGGCACGGCCCCGCAGCCGGTGAGCGACCACGAACTCGCCGTGCGGCTCTCCTACTTCCTCTGGTCGAGCCTGCCCGATGCCGAGCTGGCCGCCGCGGCCAAAGCCGGCCGGCTGCACGACGACGCGGTGCTCGTGTCACAGACCCGGCGGATGCTCGCCGCCCCGGCCGCCCGACGCCTCGCGGAGGAGTTTGGCGCGCAGTGGCTCCATGTCTACGGCTTCGCGACGCTCGACGAGAAGAATGCCGAACTGTTTCCCACGTTCGCCGGGCTGCGGAGCGACATGGAAGAGGAGACGATCCGCTTCCTCGACGACTTCTTCCGCAACGACCGCTCGATCCTCTCGCTGATCGACGCCGACCACACTTTTTTAAACGAGCCGCTTGCGAAGCATTACGGGATCGACGGCGTGACCGGCCCGGAATGGCGGCGTGTGGAAGGCGTGCGGCGGCACGGCCGCGGCAGCATCCTCGGTCTGGCGACGACGCTTTCCACGCAGGCCGGCGCCTCGCGGACGAGCCCGATCCTGCGGGGCAACTGGCTCTACGAGACGATCCTCGGCGAGAAGCTGCCCAAGCCGCCGAAGGACGTGCCGCAGCTTTCGGAAAATGTGCCGGCGGGCCTGAGCGAGCGGCAACTGATCTCGCTGCACTCGGAAAACGAGGCCTGCGCGAAGTGCCACCGCCGCATCGATCCCTTCGGCTTCGCGCTCGAGGAGTTCGATTGCATCGGCCGGCTCCGCACGACCGACGCCGCCGGCAAGCCGATCGACGCCAAGGCCACGGCCCTCGACGGCACGGCGATCGAGGGCCAGCAGGGCCTGCGGGCGTATCTGCTGGGCCCCCGCCGCGATCAGTTCGTGCGGGTGTTCTGCAGAAAGCTGCTCGGCTACGCCCTCGGCCGCGGCGTGCAGCTTTCCGACGAGCCGCTCCTCGACGAGATGGTCGCCCGTCTTGCAACGCATGAGTACCGCGTGTCGGTCGCGATCGACGCGATCGTCACGAGCCCGCAGTTTAAGTCGATCCGGGGCCGCGATGCGGCCGATGATGCGACGTAGCCTATGATGCTGCGTCGATTCCCACGAGAAGGAGCCCTGCCATGAAGCCCCTGCTTTCCCGTCGCACGATGCTCCGCGGCCTCGGCGTGTCGATGGCCCTGCCGTGGATGGAGTCGCTCACGGCCCTCGGCGAGCCGGCCGTAGCCGGGGCTTCTGCCGCAGAGCCGCCGGTCCGGCTGGCGGTGCTCTTTGGCGGCAACGGCTTTCATTCGAAGGAGTGGTGGGCCGAGGGCGCAGGCAGCGGCATGAAGCTCGGCAAGGTGCTCGAGCCGGTGGCCGACTTCCGCGAGAAACTGCTCTTCGTCAAAGGGCTTTACAACGAGCAGGCCCGCAAGGGCAACATCCACTCGTCGCAGACGGGCAATCTGCTTTCGGGCGCACCACTGGCCTCCGGCGGCGAGATCCGCTCGGGCACGAGCTTCGACCAGCATCTCGCACAGACCTACGGCCGCGGCACGAAGGTGCCGAGCCTCGTCCTCGGCTGCGAGAAGAGCAATCCGAGCGTCCACAAGAACTACTCGATGCTCTACAGCTCCCACATATCCTGGAGCAGTCCCACAACGCCGACGCCGCTGGAACTCTACCCTGCCCTCGCCTTCGACCGGCTCTTCAAGGACGAGGCGCACGCCGGCGATGTGAGCGTGCTCGACGCCGTGCTCGAGACATCCGACGACCTCCGTCGCCGTATCAGCGTGGCCGACCGGCGGAAGCTCGACGAATACCTCGACAGCGTCCGCGACGTGGAGCAGCGGATCGTAAACGCCGGAAAACGTGGCGAACTGCAGGGCTGGAAGCCCACGTTGGCCGCGCCCGACATGCCACGGCCGCCGGATGGCATCCCGCAGGACATCGCCGAGCACATGCGGCTGATGTGCGACATCCTCGTGCTCGCTTTCCAGACCGACACCACCCGGGTCGTCACGCTCAAGCTCAACAACGACCACTCGGCGCTGCGGTTTCCCAACCTCACGCGGACCGACAATCCGTCGCAGGGGATCGACTACATGATCCACCATCTCCTCTCCCACTCCGACGGAGCGGATTGGCTGAAGGTGAACCAGTTCTTCATGGAGCAGATGGCCTCGATCGCCCGGAAGCTCGACGCGATCGACGAGGGCGGCCGCTCGACGCTCGACAACTCGATGATCCTGATGTGCTCGAGCATGATGGCCGGGGCCAAGCACGACAATGACCAGTTGCCGATGGTGGTGCTCGGCCGTGCCGGCGGAAAGCTCGAGACCGGCCGCGTGCTCGACTACTCAGGCAAGCCCGACCGGCAGATGTGCCGGCTGTATCTCTCGCTCATGGAGAAGATGGGCGTGCGGGAGAAGACTTTCGGCGATGCCACCGCACCGCTGGAAGAGGTCTGACTCGGAAAGCGTTTTCCGGTGGGTGAGCGGTCGCGAACTTTTTGCGGCATGAACGACATCGGCATGCCGCTCTGATTGCCGGGCGATCCTGACCCGATAGGCGCGGCCTTCGATGCCGGGGCAGCGGCCGTGGGAGGCGCACTTCGGGGCGGGCTCCCTGGGCTTTTTTAAATCCCTGGCCTCCCTGCCCTCCCCGAACTTCTCTGTCCTCCCCGAACTTTCTGGGCAACGTGGGGCGGCGTGCGTCGCGGGCTTGAGCGTGATGCGGCCGGTGCCGTCAGAGCAATTCACTCGCCAGATCGGCGAGCTGGGAACGCTCCCCCTTTTCCAGCGTCACGTGGGCATAGATCGGCTGGCCCATCATCCGATGAATCAGGTAGCTGAGGCCGTTGGAGAGCGCATCGAGATAGGGCTGATCGATCTGGCAGACGTCGCCCGTGAACACGATCTTCGTCCCCTCCCCTGCCCGGGTGATGATCGTCTTCACCTCGTGGGGCGTGAGGTTCTGCGCCTCGTCCACGATGAAGAAGATCCGCTGCAGGCTGCGGCCGCGGATATACGCCAACGGCGAGACCATCAGCTTCTCCGACTCCCTCATCTCGTTGATCTTCTGGGCCGCCTGCGTGGCATCGCCATTCTGGTGACGGATCACCGTCAGGTTGTCATAGAGCGGCTGCATGTAGGGATCGAGTTTCTCCGAGACGTCGCCCGGCAGGAAGCCGAGGTCCCGATTGGAAAGGGGCACCACCGGCCTGGCCAGCAGAATCTGGCGATACTTCTGCCGGCATTCGAGCGCGGCGGCCAACGCCAGCAGCGTTTTACCCGTGCCGGCCGTGCCCGCCAGCGTGACGAGTTTGATGTCGTCGTTCATGAGGGCATGCAGTGCGAACGACTGCTCTGCATTCCGCGGAGCGATGCCGTAGCAAGTCATCTTCTCGACCCGTGCAAACACTTTTTGCGTGGCACAGTAGGTCGCCAGAGCCGATTTGCTTCCGTTTCGCAGGATGAAATTTTCGTTGGCAATCGGACGCGGAATAAACGGCATCTCCGCAGCGGGCTGGCTCTTGCCGCTGGCATAGAATCGGTCGATGGCCTCCGATTCGAGCCCCTCGATCACCCGTTTGCCCGTGTAGAGTTTGTCGAAGCTCTCGACCTTGTCGGAGGTATAGTCCTGGGCCCGCAGGCCGAGCGACTTGGCCTTCATGCGGAGGTTGGTGTCTTTCGTCACGAGCACCACCAGCCGCGGTGCCGACTGCTGCATGAGCGAGAGCGTCGTGTCGAGAATGCGGTGATCGGGCGTATCTTGGAGAAAGGATTCGTGCAGCAGACGGTTGCGACCGCTCCCCAGGATCACACGAATCGAGCCGAGCCCCGGGCCCAGCGGACAGCCCTCCTCGGAGAGCACGTCTCCGGTCAGCGCGTCGAGCCGGCGGAGAAACTCCCGTGCCTGGAAGTTGATGTCTTCATTGCCCCGCTTGAACTGGTCGAGTTCCTCGAGCACCGTGATCGGGATCGCGACGTCGTTCTCCTCGAAATTGTTGATGCAGCCGCTGTCGTGGAGAATGACATTCGTGTCGAGCACGAACAACTTGGCATGGGCATCCTGCATGCGACCTCCTTGCGGAATATGTCGACCAACAGCGCCCGCCAGACGGCGGGGGCCGACTGAACCAGCAGGATCGTAGCGGCTGGGTGGCCCGGCCGGGATGCCAAAAAAGCTCGGAACTCATGGGGTAATCGGCCGTTCGGGGCCGCCGCTAC
>JBIIMX010000018.1:0-19530 GCA_044337765.1 Pirellulales bacterium
GGTGCTCGCCGATCTTGCGATCAGCGGCGGCACGCCAAAGCCAATCGGCTTCCTGAGTCCGAGGAGAAGCATTGCCCTCGGCTGACCAGTCCGTCGAGTGTGCCGGCGGCATGCCGTGGGAATTGAGCACGTTGACGAGTTCCCGTCATTTGCCGCGAAAGACGGGATCGACGAAGTCAGTGCACAGCTCTTTTCTGGCGCTTGAAAAATCCCCCTGCGGTTTCTTGCCAACATGGCAATTCAACGCAATGCTGACGAAAGAACGGCACGACGATCTGCTTGAATCCATCGTTGCCTGGCACAAAACCGCGTTCGGCGGCGGAGAGACTGCCCAAGCCGCTGATGCCCATGCTGATGCCCATGGCCACGGCGAACGCGGCGAATACAGTGTCGTGCCGGCTGGGCTTGATGACGGTTGTCTCGCTGCGTTCGAACGGTTTTTATTCGGAATCGGCTTGAGCCGCCGGACGGCTCACAAGGACTTTCGCTACTTCGAGTTGGGCCTCATTGGAGAAAGTATCGACGAGCAGCATGCCGATCGCGTGGCCCGGTGTCAGGTTCGGGTAGGCAGGACATGCGGGCATGAAGTCGCGTACGGGGATCTCGAGCCGTCTCCAGCCGTGGGGAGTTCCATCCTTGACGTCGTCGTCACGGACGGCGCTTTCAGTCGTGATCTTTGCCTCAAAATTGCCGCCGAACGCGCCGCCGGGTCGCCGCATTCCGATCATCACACGGACCGCCTGCGGCGTGGCGGTTCGGAAGCGCACGGCCACCACGCTGTCGTCGTGCAATATGACGAAGCCGGGATCCTCGTCCCGTACTGTCACGCCGTAGTGCACGATCGGCGTACCGTCGGCATTTCGGTTTGCGACATAGGGGACGGCCCGAGCCCGAGACGGCAGCCCGTTCTCGGCCGGAAGCCATTTGCCCCGGCAGCGGAGGCATGGGGGGCCGTCGAACGTCTGCAGATAGTTTGCAAGCATCTCACCGGGGCGGCTTGCCGCCATGGGCTTGATGGTCACCAGCGAGGCTGTCGCGGTGTGATTTTCCGGCACCTCTACCACCTGGCCATCGGCCAGACGACGGAAACGGACGCTTCCCTCCTCCACTCCGAGTTGGGTCTGGCTTGAATCCGCCGTTACGGAGAATATGGTTCCCACAACCTCCACCTCCGCGGTGGGCGTGCGGATGAGCATCGGCCGCCCTGGTGGCTGCGGCTGGGCATCGACCGAAAGCGTGCCGTGACGCAGCACGATGTTTTTCTGTCCTCGTGCCGCAAATTCGAGCATCGCTTCACCCGCCATCGTCACCGCCGTGCCATCATCGAATCGAAGGGTCAGGAAGGCAGACTCTCCTTCAAGGCTTATCGTGCCTGCCCCAAGCCGGTCGCCCAAGGCGAGATCGGAGACCATCTTGCCACCATCACTCCATGACGCGGCTCCCCCAAGAGATGCCACTTCGACGATCGCTTCCGTTACCCGAGAGGCTGTTCGTGAGGGCGGACGGGCGTCGTGCCCGCGGGGCAACTGCAACAACGCCAGCAAGGTCATGGCGAGTGTCACCAGCCCCACGGCTGCAAGCGATCCGCCAAACAGGAGGCTGCGAAGAGTCAGGGCGGGGCTTCCGATGAAGGCCCACTGGTCTGCGCTGTCCAGTTCAGCGGGCGGGCCAGGAGGCAGAAGGACCGCCTGGTCAGGGCTGTTCGTGTCCGGCCATTGCATCGCAGCCCTGGCATAGTCCCAGTGCAATGCGGCATGGAGCTCCCGCCACTCTCGATAGAGGACGCGGGCCTCCGCACTCTCGGCCAACAGTCTTGCGAGCCGCGCTTCATCGGCTTCTGTAAGTGTCTTGTCGAGGAGGCCGTTGAGCAGGTCCTCGAGCATGTCCTGCTGTGGAAAAATCCTGGTCATGTGGAGGCGTCCAGAGTGAGCGAGCGTTTTATGCAGTCCAGCAACGTCCGCCGAACCCGGCGGAGCGTCTCCGATACGGCCTTGGGCTGCTTGCCCATGGTGGCTGCCATGGCGTTCACCGAGGCGCCGGGTTCGTAGCGGGCGGCGACCAGTCGCCGATGCTTCTCCGGCAATTTCTGCAGGCAGTGGGCGAGTGCCTGTCGCCGGCTGTCGGCCGCCACGACATCGGCAACGGCTTCGTCGGCAATACGGTCGAGCAGTGCGGAGTCATAGAGCGGGCGTCGACGCTGCTTTTGGAGGTGAGCCATGGACTGCAGTTGCGCGATGCGGAGCGCCCAGGGCATGAATTCCCGGCGACTGTCGAATTCCGCCGCCTTCCGCCAGAGCACGAGGTTCGTCTCTTGAAGAACGTCCTCCACGTCGGCGTGCCCCAAAACCAGCGTGCTGATGAAACCGTACAGTGACCGCTGTGCGCGGGTCACTTGGGTAAGGAATTCGGCTGACGGAGGGCAGTCAGAAGGAGCGGGCATACAGGATGTTATTCCTTGGCCGGATTTCCCACGGAAATGCGCTGGAGAAATCCTTGGGAAACCGCGTTCCGGCCCGGTGGATCGAGCTCTGTCGCCCTTAAAAAAAGGACGCTGCCAAAACGGCAGTTCAGTCTGTGGCTGCGGGTTCGTTTCAAGGCAGGCACCTACTTACCTGGGGACGGCGCCATCCCGGGCGAGCATGCGGTGACAATCACGCGGTGTGAGGTCACGTCTGCGCCGAATGCAACGGCATCACCGCGTGACGTCCGGTGGATATCGCCGAAAATCTACAGCTTGGCCGACCAATCCGGTCTATCGGCAACTGTCCCGCCCGGATCGAAGACGTTCCGA
Source organism: Pirellulales bacterium (assembly GCA_044337765.1). Lineage (GTDB taxonomy): Bacteria > Planctomycetota > Planctomycetia > Pirellulales > UBA1268 > CAMCQY01. The sequence continues at coordinate 2,792 of JBIIMX010000018.1, forward strand.
TTCGATCTGTCGTCGAAGGCGCTCCCGGGGAAGAAATGACTGGAGTGCGATCGTCCGAGGCACGCCTCGGACGAACAGAGGATCTCGTCGGTGCCGAGGTCGGCTGCAAAGACGCAGCACAGCCGCCATTTTTCAGGAGAGCCGGCCGCGGGCGTCGATCGTGAGCGGGCGGACCATGCCGTCGGCCTCACGCCACCACACTCGGTCTTGCAGGTTGACACACGGACAAATGTGATTCGGGATCACGCTCACACGCTCGCCCACTCGCGGCGGCCGCGGGCAGCCGCGAACGTCAACCTGCCCATGCTCCTCCGAGAGCTTCGTCACGACCGCCTCGGGATACTCCATGATGAAGCCGTGGCCCGCATCGGGCCGGGGCACGCAGCGGTCGCTGGTGAAGGTTTTCGTGCCCCCGTCGAGCACCACCTGCCCGGCCACTGCGTCGCTCACCACCGTGGCCACGATCCGGGCCGCGCATTCGGTGAGCTTGCAGAAGCCGCCATGCACCGTGTTCATGTCGTTGTAGATGGAGGTGCCGGGCCGGATTTCCGTCACCTGAGGCACGAGGTGCGACTGGTAGGCCGAGGGCGTCGAGCCTCCGGACACGATCCCGCGGCAGAGGCCCGCCCGGTCGAAACAGTCGATCGCCTCCGCGAGCCGCGTTGCCACCATTGCGAGCGGCGCGGCCTGCTCGGCCACCGGGTGCCAGACATGGCCGGGGTAGCAGAAGATGCCGTCGAGCCGAAGCCCGGGCCGCCCATCCACCGCGCGGGCCAGGTCGAGCAGGGTGGCCGCGCTGGCGACGCCTGTGCGGCCCATGCCTACGTCGAGATCGACGAGGACGCCGAGTCGGCTGCCAGCGGCGGAAGCCGCGGTCGCCAGCCGCTCGATCGCCATCGGCGTGTCGACGGCCACGCGGATCACCGCGTCGTGGGCGAGCGCCGCGAGCCGACGCGTGCGGGCCTCGTCAACCGCGGGGTAGGCGAGAAGAATGTCAGGCTCGCGGCCATCGAACGCGGGCAAGAGCGCCTCGGCCTCGCCCACTTTCGCCACCGTGAGGCCGACCGCACCGGCAGCGAGCTGCGCCCGGGCCATCTCCACGCTCTTGTGGGTCTTCGTGTGGGGCCGCACGTTGATGCCGTGCTGCCGGGCATAGTCGGCGAGTTTGGCGATGTTGGACACCGCCACTGCGGCATCGATCACGAGGGCAGGCGTGGGAAGCGTATCGAAAGGCTGTCGCGGGTCAGGGGAATGGATCATCGTGGTCGTACCGGATTGAAAATTGTGCATACCGACAAAAATAGGGCCGGGAGCGGATTCTTTGCAACCACCGGCAATACGGTGCACGGTGTTGCCGCATCAGCCTTTTATTGCCAACCAGCCCGCCAGTGAGCCAGTCATACCTGTGTGGAAGTGCCGTTGACCCCTCTCTGCTCAGCGGCCTTCGGCTCCACGAGCAAGTTCGCAACCAGAGCGGACCAGCCAGTCTGATGCGCGGCGCCACAGCCGCGGCCGCTGTCGCCATCGAAATACTCGTGGAACAGCACGAGATCTCGCCAGGCCGGGTCGGCAGCGTAGCAGGGCTCGTCGCCGTGGCAGGGGCGCCGGCCGGCCGCGTCGGGCAGGAAGATGCTTGCCACCCGGCGGCCGATCTCGTCGGCAACCTCGGCGAGGGTGCACCACCGGCCCGAACCGGTCGGGCATTCCGCTCGGAAGGAGTCGCCGTAGTATTCCGCGTAGCGTCGCAGCGACTCGATGAGCATGAAGTTCATCGGCAGCCAGATCGGTCCGCGCCAGTTCGAGTTGCCGCCAAACAGCCCGCCGTCGGCCTCGCCCGGGACGTAGGCCACGCGGTGCTCGGTGCCGCCAGCCTTGAAGACAAAAGGGCTGGACGCATGTGCCCGCGACAGGGAACGGATGCCGAACGGCGAAAGAAACTCGTCCTCGTCGAGCAGCCGACGGAGGATTCGTTCGAGCCTCGGCCGCGACACCGCTGAAAGGAGATACCGCTCGCTCGTGCCGGCGGCGGGCAGCTCGAGATACGCCGTCTGCTCGGGCCGGTTGCGGCCGAACCATTCGACCCGGCGGCGGAACGCCGGCAGCCGGTCGAGCGACCTGTGGTCGAAGGTCTCCACGGCGAACAGGGGCACGAGGCCCACGATCGAGCGGCACTTGAGCGGAAGCATCCGCCCGTCGACGTGAAGATGGTCGTAGTAGAAGCCATCTTCCTCGTCCCAGAGGCCGGTGCCATCGAGCGTGTTGATCGCGGTGACGATCGCGAGGTAGTGCTCGAAAAACTTGCGGACCATGTCCTCGTAGACGGGGTCGTCTGCCGCGAGCTCCACTGCGATGGCGAGCATCTCGGCGGCGAAGTGGGCCATCCAGGCGGTGCCATCGGCCTGCTCGAGGTGGCCTGCCACCGGCAGCGGCTTCGAGCGGTCGAAGACGCCAATGTTGTCGAGGCCGAGGAAGCCGCCAGAGAAGAGGTGACGGCCGGTCCGGTCGGCGCGGTTGACCCACCAGGTGAAGTTGAGCGTGAGCTTGTGAAACACGCGGGCAAGAAAGAACCGGTCTGTCCGGCCGGTCATCTCGTAGACCCGTCGGCAGGCGGCAGCATGCACGGGCGGATTGACGTCGGCGAAGTTGAACTCGTATGCGGGCAACTGTCCGTTGGGATGCTGATACCGCTCCCGCAGGAAGCGGACGAGCTGGTCCTTCGCGAAGTCGGGATCGACCAGCGCATGGGCGATCATCTGGAAGGCGGTGTCCCAGACGGCGAACCAGGGAAACTCCCAGGCGTCGGGCACGGCCAAGATGTCGCGGGCATGCAGGTGGGGCCAGTCGTGGTTCGGGTGTCCACGGTGGACGGGAGGCGCCGGCTGGTCGGGGTCGCCGGCCACCCAACGCGGCACGTCGAGGAAATAGAACTGCTGGCTCCAGACCAGCCCCGCGGCGGCCTGACGCACCACGCCCTGAGCGGCCGGGGCAAGGTGCCCCGCGATCGTTTCGTGATACGCATCGGCCTCGGCGATCCGCTCCGCAAAGACGGCGTCGAAGCCGTGGCCGAAGGGCCGACTGGCCGTCGTCGTGCCGGCATCCTCGGAGTGCAGCCGGAGGGCGACGACGGCCTGCCCGCCAGGGGCGAGTTCGAGCGTGTGCAAGGCGGCAGCCTTCGTGCCGGTGCGACCGGCGTTGACGGCGCCGCGGTCGCCGCCGACGAGCCAGTCATGAAAGGCATCTTTCGTGTGCGGCGTTCGATTGGCACCCCCGAAGAGCCTGGCTGCGTTCGTCTCGTTGTCGGTGAAGATCCACTCGGTCGTGTCTCGCGCGTCGAGCCGATAACGGCCAAGGGTGGAGTGCTCGGCTACCACGCCGTCGCCGGCGACGCTGATGCGTGGTTCCCCCCAGGCTTGTTCCGGTCCCGCCCCCCATGCCCAGGTGTTGCGAAACCAGAGCGTGGGGAGCAGCCAGAGCGTGGCCGCCTCGGGACCGGCGTTGGTGGCGGTGATCCGGATGCAGATGTCGGTGGCCGATGCCTTCGCGTATTCCACGCGGATGTCGAAGAATCGGTCGCCTGCGAACACGCCGGTGTCGAGCAGTTCGTACTCGCGGTCGGCGTATCCGCGGCGGGCGTTTGTCGTGACAAGTTCGGCGTAGGGAAAAGCCTGCTGCGGATAGCGGTAGAGCGCCGCCAGATAGCTCGCCGTCGGCGTGGCGTCGAGGTAGTAGTAGAGTTCCTTCACGTCCTCCCCATGGTTGCCCTCGGGGTTCGTCAGCCCGAAGAGCCGTTCCTTGAGAATCGGGTCGCGGCCATTCCAGACCGCCAGCGCGAAGGCGAGCCGGCACTGATGGTCTGCGATGCCAAGCAGGCCGTCCTCGCCCCAGCGATAGGCCCGGGCCCGGGCTTGGTCGTGCGGGAAGGACCGCCAAACGTTACCGTCGGCCGAGTAGTCCTCCCGCACGGTGCCCCACTGCCGCTCCGAGAGGTACGGTCCCCAGAGCTTCCAGGGACGGGGTTCCTGCCGCGACGCGGCGAGACGCTGCAGTTCAGGAGACGCCGGCAGGGCGAGGCGGTGAGGCATGTTCATCGCTCAGGATCGGCCTCGGAGCGGCCAAGAAATCGGCTGAATGCCGCATGGTCGACCAAAAATGTCATCCATGGATTCCGCGAGTCGACCGCTGCGGCGACTGCTGGCCTTCGGTGCCAGTCGCGGACGAGATCATAACCCGTCTCTTGGGAGGAAGCGAAGCAGTCCGATACGTCCGCGTTGTCGCGTCGTACGTCGGCCGGTCACGATCAGGGAGGCATCGATGCTACCGCGCGCATTCCAGGAGCCCAGGTCAGTCAACCGAGAGGTTTACGGTCGTTTGCCCCCGACGCACTTCCGCGCGGAGTCCTGATGTGGATGGACTGGCATAGCGTCCTGGAATCCGAAACCAGCCCGCCTGAGCGGCTCCGCCCGTCGACGGTGCGGGAGGTGGCGGCAGTGTGCCGTTCGGTGCCCCGATGGACACTCCCTCGGCGGCCGCGGTCCCCGACGTCCCGCCACGCGGCCCGCCGGATGCCGAATCATTTCCCGGCTGGCCTGACCGCCGATCACCCGCCGGAGCCTGCCCGCCGCGAGCGGGCGTCGCCTGCTGCCCGGAACCCTGCTCGAGCACGGGCCGCGGGTTCGGGCTCGACACCGCGATCTGCACGGGGCCGGGCGGCAGATTGCGGAGAGCGTAGGTGCCGTCTGCGTTGATTGGCACGGTGAACGTGCGGCGATCAGCGGTGATCGCGGTAACGGTGCCGAAAACGACCGGCTGGCCCTGGGAGGTGATGCTCCCCGACACTGCCGTGGAACTCGGTGCTTCCACGTATGCCAGGACGAAAACGATGAGGACGATGACCAGCACTCCCGCGAGAATCTCGCGAAGGTAGACAACGACATACTCGTCCCAGGGAAGCCCAAGCGGGTTGAACAGGTTCTTCATGGTTCTCTTCACTCGGTCGACAGGACTTGGCCGTTACTTGCCGTACCATCGATGCTCGACATGGCCGGCAAGACGGTCGTGCCAGCTTCGTATCCAATCCATGTCACCGCACCGTCCGCCAGCAGCCACCGGCCTCCACCCGGGTGGAAACTCCAGAAGTGTGTTGCTGCACAGGGGTTGTCGGGCTGATCTGGCCGGTAATACCCGGGGGAGGGGCAGGCCTCGCCGTTTCGGCCGGTCGGGATGACTGAAAACTCCATGTTCGGATTCGCCATGACCGTGTCGAAATCGGTCATGTTCCAGCGACCGTAGTAGCGGGTGGAGGAGGGGGGGCGTTCACCGACCATGCAGACCTTGCTCGTGCCGACGGTGATGTTCTTCATCGTTATCTTCGGCCTTGGCGACCAGGACCAGTGTTGCGTGGGAAACACGCCGTTGCGGGCGTTGCTGGCATGCCCATCGTCGTCGACCACCTCGTCGTTGCCGCTCAGAGCGAGATAGCTCGTCATCCCATAACCCCACGGGCTGACACCCTTGATGGCCTGGGCATCGGACGGGCAGATGTAGGACGGCAGACTTACACCACTGACCTTCCAGAACATTGCATACGCCTCGTCGAGCGTCGCAGGCTTGTTCCAGAGCGACACGATCTCGTCGGCCTCCATGAATGGCTGAGTCCGTAGCAGCCAGCTGCCGACCTGGCTCGGCTGCAGCGGAAAAGCGACCGGCGATCGATCCGCCACTCCCACCAGATGTTCGGGCAGGATCGAGAAGCTCGAGGGTCCGAGATGTTTTCGTGTGGCCTGTCTCGACAGCGGGAATTCGCCACGAGCGTCGTGGAAGGCATGGATCGCCAGACCCAACTGCCGGAGCCGGTCGCCGCACTGCGCCTGCCGAGCCGACTCCCGTGCCATCTGCACCGCCGGCAGCAGCAGCCCGACGAGAACCCCAATAATGGCAATGACAACAAGCACCTCCACCAGCGTGAGCCCTCGTTGCGATACGTGTTTCATCCGTGCACCTGAAAGCCTCTGGACCATGGCCTCGGGCAGACCCCACAGCGACGCATAGTCTACGGCCTTCATCGCCGCATTCACACCATCCGCGACCGCGGATGCGACTGTAGAAAGGGTGGCGGCCAAGATCGCCGACGACTTCGTGGTCCTGTGCCAGACGACAGAGGATGCCGCCCGGGCACTGGACGTGATCAAGGGGCGGGGGTCACCGCCGCGAGGGCCGCAACGTCTTTCGACCGGGCGGCGACAAGCGTCGCACCGCACCGGTCCACGAGCGCAAGGGAACGGGAGATGACGATCGCCCGGCCATGCTGCCCCAAGGACCTCGCCCTCACGCCGCCGAAGAACATGCCACCCGGACAGAGGGCCCACTGGGAATCCGCCTATGCGGCGGAGAACGAAGCCTTGCGGAAGGCCAATCCGTCGGGTGACGCACCGACGCGGTGGAACTATCAGCGATACATCGCCAACCACATCCGCTGCGTGGCCGGAGTCGACCGCACGATCGGCCGCGTGCTCGACTATCTCGACAAAACGGGGCTCGCAAAGAACACGATCCTGATCTATTCGAGCGACCAGGGATTCTTTCTGGGCGAACACGGATGGTATGACAAGACCGAACCGCGTACCGAGCTTGCCCGCTTGCGGAAGGAAGTTGGCGACGACACGAGCGCAGCCGCTCTCTCGCCATGATCGTCTTCACGCAGGGCGTTCCCCAACCACGGCTTCGTGCTCGGTCGCCAGATCATGCGACCACAGTCGGGTTGAAGGCACTATGATAGGCGGGTATGCGATCACCATGGTCCGTCATCGCCGGCCTCGTCTTGCTTCTTGCGGGGGTCGCGCTCGTCTGCACCCGCCCTGTCCCCCGATCGGTCCAGCCCGCCGCTGTCGTTCGGTCGAGCCGACACGCCGCACCCCCCGAGGACGTCGCGGCCCTCAACGCCGCGGGGCCCCGTCAGGTGCCAGAGTCGCTCGCCAGCCTGGTGCTGCCTGACGACCGGCCCGCAGTGCTGATGTTTCTCAAGGCCGACTGCGGTTGCAGCGAGGAGTTCGCCAGGATGTTCAACGCCGTCGAGCCCCACCTCGCGGCGAGGGCATCGTGCCTGGCGGTGATCGAGGCGGCCGACGGCGACGCCCGGGCGTTTCTCGAGACCACCGGCCTGACAACGCCGCACATCGTTCAGCCCGCAGGCGGCTTGGCGGCGATGTGGGGCGTGACGAAGGCGGGCTGCGTGGCGGTTGTTCGCCCCGATGGCACCGTCGAAGCCATCTGGCCCGGCATCTCACGGCAGGGTTTTCGCGACGTCGCCGGCCGGCTCGGCGAGCCTGACCTCCTGCCCCCCGAATTGCTTTCGATTTTTCCCGGAGCGGCCACTGCCGGCTGCCCGCTGCAATCTGCGTCACTTGTCTCTCGCCCAGGAGCCTCTCCATGAATCACGTTTCGAACGATGTGTTCTCCGCCAAGCTCGCCCGTCGCAATCTGTTCCGCTTCGGAGCCGCGGGCCTGGCCGGGGCCGGTGCCTTCGGCCTGACGCGGTTTATGGCCGGCCGGCCGGCACGTGCGGCTTCTGCCGACGGCCCGCCGATCGAGGATGCCCGCTATCAGGGCATTCGTGAGGATCTCGGCCGATACATCCTGCTCACCCCCCAGAAGCTCGGCGGCGGCACCCACGCCGTCGACCTTGCAGCCCAAAAGACGCTCGCCTGGATCTCGTACTGGAACTACGGCGACAGCTGCCCGATCTCCCACCATCTCGCGGCGTTTCCGGCCGACTCGGGCGATCCGTATAAAGGCTTCGAGTTCGTCAACACGACGCAGGGCGGCGACAACATTCTCATGTACGGCCTGCCGACGCGTATCCGCGAAAACGGCATGCTCGGTCAGGCAGGGCAGGGCAACCACATTTACCGCGTCGGTTACGACGGCAAGACGGGCCAGATGGAACTCCTCGAGGACATCGCCGACACGACCGGCATCGGCCTCGGCGTGCACACCGTGCCTTTCCCGGATGGCACCGGCTTCGCATGTGGCGATGGCCAGAAGGACATCGTGGCCTTCTTTTCAAGGGCCCGCGGTCGGGAGAAGACGACGGTACTCAATGCCTTCCGCGCCGACTGGCAGCCGAAGGCCGACGACCTCGGCTCGACCTGGATCAAGGGGGGCCGCATCGTCCTCACGCGGCTCGCGCCGAGCCTCGACCTGGGCCGCTACGACCTCGAAGGAACCACCGGCAACAAGATCAACTTCGAGATGGCGCCGATGGCGGAACTGCGGGTGGAACGTGGCCAGATTCCGGGCAACGATCCCCGGGGACTCACCGGGCTCGACTTCTGCCTTCACGACCCGGGCCACCGCTTCTCGCTCATGGGCCTGCGGATGTGCGGTGGCGGATTCATCGTCGACCGCAAAAACTGGGAGCCGGTCTGCTTCATTCAGGCCAACGAGGGGATGCAGGACAACTTCCCGCTCACGAAGGTCTCGAGCTCGCCCGACACGTGGGTCGTCGATCTGCCGGCCGTGGGCAACCCGATTCACGAGTCGGGCTTCCATCCCAACGGCGGGTTCCTCTGCATGATGAACAATCTTCGCTCCAACAACGTGGCGGTGTTCGACACCGCGAACGAGGATCCGCGGAAGTGGAAGCGGGTGACGTTCGTCAAGGATTCCGAGTGGCAGGGCGAGTTTCCCTCGCCGTTCCACCTCAACTACTCGATCGACGGCACGAAGTGCTTCTTCACGGTGCTGCGACCCAAGCCGATGAAGTCGGACGTGGTGGTCGTCGATACGAAGACCTGGAAGATCATCAAGAAGTTCCGCAACATCGGTGTCGACGCCCAGACCACCTGCACCACCTATGACGGCAAGTATGCGGTCGTGATTTTTTCCGGCTTCCAGCGCATGGAAGCCGGGGCGTTCGTCTTCCGTCAGGACACGCTCGAGCAGGTCGGTTACATGCCGAACTTCGGCGGTCATCACGACTGCGTGATCGTGCCGTCGAAAGTGGAGGAGCTGAAATACAGCCGCAGCTGCACGGTATGAGCCTGAGCGGATCGAGTGCGTATCTTCCGGTACTCGCCCGGATGGCGGTGCTCGACGTCACCCGCCGTCCCTGGCGGCTGGGATTCCTGGCCGCTGGCATCGCGATGGCAGGTGCGGCCACGTTCGGCGCGATCGTCTTTCATGCGACGATCGGCCGGTCGTTCGACAGGGGGCTCGCCCGACTCGGCGCGGATGCGGCGATCCTGCCCGCGGGCGTCACGGCGCACCTCACACCCGTGCTGCTTTCGGTCGAGCCGTCGTCATCCGTGGTTGCCCGCAGTGTGATCGAGAGCCTCGCGGCTTCTTCGGTCGTCCGCGCGATCGCACCCCAGCGAACGCTGAAACTCGCCGACACGAGCGGCCACCTGCCCGTCGATGTGGTCGTGTTCGATCCCGGTGCCGACCTCACGGTGCTGCCGTGGGTGGTGGAGCGGCTCGAACGGCCGTTCGGGCCGGGCGACGTGCTCGTGGGCGGGCGTCGGCCAGAGACGGTAGGGGAGCGGATCGTCGTGCAGGGCGTCGCACTCGTCGTGCACGGTCGTCTTGGCCTGACTGGGGCCGGGCCGTTCGAGCGGTCGTGGTTCGTGGGGCCAGAAACCGCGGAGCGGCTCGCAGACGCGAATGTCGTCGCCGCGGACGGGCAGCCTGTTCCACGGAGCCCGCTCGAGCAGCCGAGTGGGGCGCTCGTGCGGCTCGCGGCAGGCCACGGGCCGGAGGAACTGCGGTTCGCCGCCGCCTCGCTGCCCGATGTGAAGCTGGTGGCCGGCAGCGGCAGCCAGATCGAGGTTCGCCAGGCGGTGAAGGCCCTCGCCGACGCCGTGCTCGTCATGCTGCTCATGTCGCTCGTGGCACCGGCGGTGCTCGTCGGCGTCGCCTACACGGGCATGCTCGCGGAACGCCGCAGGGAACTGGGCGTGATGCTCACGCTGGGTGTTCCTCGCCGGGGCATCGTGGCGATCGTCGCTCTGGAAGCGGGGCTCACGGCCCTCGCCGGCGTATTGGCTGGCATCGTGCTGGCGCTTGCGTGCAGCGCCGGGTTGCTGCGCACGGTCGGGTTTACGCTCGAGCGGCAGGCGATCGAGCTTTCGATCCCGTCGCTCGGAGAGCTTGCACGCTGTGCGCTGGCGAGCGGGCTGATCGTGACCACGACGGCGATCGTGGCCGCGGCGGTGGCGGCGTGGCTGGCGGCGGGCCGCCAGCCGTGGGCGCTCCTGCGGGGCGATGCCGCATGATGAATCCGGCGATCATCGAGACGCGGGAGGTGAGCCTCACCTACCACTCCCCGCGAGGGCCGATCACGGCCGTGGACAGAGTCAGCCTGGCGATTGCGCCAGGGGAGTGTGTCGCGATCATGGGTCGATCGGGATCCGGGAAGTCGACCCTGCTGGCCCTGCTCGGCGGCCTGTGCACGCCAACATCGGGCGAGGTGCTGTTGGCGGATTGTCCGTGGACCGCGCGGTCGCCGCGGGAGCAGACGGCCGCGCGGGCCCGCGGCGTCGGTCTTCTCCTTCAGGACGGCGGGCTGCTCCCAGGTCTGCGGGCCCTCGACAACGTCCTGCTGCCCGCAGTCCTCGCCGGAAGGTCCCATGCGTCGGCGGCGGCGCGGGCCGAGGAGTTGCTGCGGCTGGTCGGCCTTGGCGAACGGTGGGATGCCTATCCGGCCGAGCTGTCTGGGGGCCAACAGCGTCGCGTGGCACTCGCGCGGGCACTCGCGGCGGAGCCGGCAGTGATTCTGGCCGACGAGCCCACCGGCGACCTCGACGGGCTGGCCGCCCATGCGGTCACGTCGCTTTTCGAGCGGTTGCGTGCCGAGCGGTCGACGGCGATCGTCGTCGTGACGCACGATTCCGGTCTGGCGGCCATCGCCGACCGCCGGCTGTGGATGGAGCGAGGTCGGTGCACTGCGGCAGCCGAACACGCGATGCCGCCCGTCGCGCCTCCGGTGGCGTTTGCTTTCCCGCCCGCACTGGCAGGTGAGACGGTATTCGAGGCCGCGCCCGAGGCCCTCGAGCCAGCGGAGCCCGCGTCAGGGATCGGCGACGCTGCGCGGGCATGGGTGCCGTTCCTGATCGGTGTTGTTGCGACGGTTGCGGGCGTGGCGCTCATCGACGGACTCGTTGCCCGTAGACAGCAAGCGGTCGTTCAGGCAGCACGTGCACAGCGGCGGCTCGCCGAAGAGATGGCCCTGCAGGATCTCCGCGCCGATATCGACGACGTCGTTGTCCACGAAGATGTTGTCCACGATGCCGTCAACGCGGCTCCGCGAGCCACTGTGACGCTCTTCCTGCAGAACTATCGTCCCGAGCGGCCCCTCCACGTGCTCGGGCCGACAGTCGAAATCGGCATCCAGCGGGGCGGCGGCTGGGAAAGTATTCCCATCGATCTGGAGTACGGCGCCGACGGCATTCGGACGGTCGGCAGTGAGAAGACGCTCCTGCCGGTAGCGTTCACCGTGCCGGAAGGCGGCTACGACGAACTGCTCCGCGGCTATCTCCACGTGCGGATCGGTGCGGCCATGGTGGTGAGCGACCGACCCGACGGCACGGGCGATCTCTTCGAGAGACAGGATGCCTACTATCTCTACCTGCGCGACCCGCGCCGCACGGAGGCGGAGATCCGCGACGCGAACGGCTGGGGGGATAAGGCGACGGTGCCGCTGTGGATCGCGATGCCGTCGCACTGAGGATGTGGGGGCGAACGCAGGGCAAGAGGGACAGCCCCCGACTGCGGCGCGGCCGGAGTGAGTCCCTCGCCCAGCCGGGGCCAGTCCCTCCGGTGGTTGGGATGCCGAAAGCGTCATGTCATTCATGGGGGCGGACCTGTAAGCTGGGGCTTATGAAAAATTCCAACGTGTTTTCTTGCCGGCCGCGGCAAGTCATGCTGATCGTCATGCTCGTGTGCACGATCCTCGGGTGGGAGACAGGATCGGAGGCCCACGAGCATGAGATCGTGGTCTACGGGGGTTCCGCCGGCGGCATCGTGGCCGGCATTCAGGCGAAACGCATGGGAAAGTCGGTCGTGGTGATCGAGCCGACCCGACGCATCGGCGGTCTGACGACAGGAGGGCTGGGGCAGACCGACATCGGCAACAAGAGGGCGATAGGCGGCCTTTCCCGTGATTTTTACAAGGCCGTGCGGCAACACTACCAAGCACCGCAGGCTTGGAAGTGGCAGTCGCGGGAGGCCTATCGTTCTGGCGGCCAGTCGCAGACCTCCGCCGGCGAGGACGCGATGTGGACGTTTGAGCCGAGCGTGGCGCTGGCGATTCTCGAAGCGTGGGTCGCCGAGCACGGTCTGGAGGTCGTCCGCGGCGAGCGACTCGATCGCGAGTCGGGTGTCGTGATGGATCGAGGCGACGTGCCGCGGATTGCGTCGATCCGCATGGAATCGGGCCGGGTGTTCACGGGCCGAATCTTCATCGACGCGACCTACGAAGGCGACCTCATGGCCGCGGCGGGCGTGCCGTTTGCCGTGGGCCGCGAGTCCAACGTCGACCATGGCGAGACGCTCAATGGCGTGCAGTTGGCCCGCGGCCTGCACCATCAGTTCAAACCTCAGGTCGATCCCTACCGCAAGGCGGGCGATCCCTCGAGCGGCCTGCTGCCCTTCGTCGAGGCGGCCGATGCATCGCCCGACGGGACCGGCGACCGGCGGGTGCAGGCCTACACGTTCCGAATGTGCCTTACCGACCATCCCGACAACCGAATCGCATTCACCAAGCCGGTCGGATACGACCCCGAGTGGTACGAACTTCTCGTGCGGAATTTCGAGGCGGGCGAGCGGGAGATTCCGTGGATCAACTCGTCGATGCCCAACCGCAAGACCGACACGAACAACCGGCTGGGCGTGTCGACCGACTTCATCGGCCAGAATCACGACTACCCGGAAGCCTCCTATAAGCGTCGCGAGGAGATCGTCGCCCGACACCGCCTCTATCAGCAGGGGCTGATGTGGACGCTGGCCAACCACCCGCGGGTGCCCGAGTCGATCCGCCGGGAGGTGTCGCGGTGGGGCATGTGCCGTGACGAGTTCGTCGAGGGGAGCGGCTGGCAAGAGCAGCTCTATATCCGCGAGGCTCGCCGCATGGTCGGAGCTCATGTCGTCACCGAGGCGGATTGTCTCGGCCGGCGGGCCATTTCCGACGGCGTGGGCCTGGCGGCCTACCAGATCGATTCACATCATGTCCGGCGTGTTGTGATGCCCGACGGCACGGTCCGCAACGAGGGGGACGTCCAAGTGGGGGGCTTCGCTCCATTCCCGATCAGCTATCGTGCGATCACGCCGCGGGAGGCGCACTGCGGCAACCTGCTCGTGCCGGTCTGCCTGTCAGCCACGCACGTGGCTTATGGCTCGATCCGCATGGAGCCGGTCTTTATGGTGCTCGGCCAGTCGGCGGCCACGGCCGCGGCGATGGCGATCGACGAGGCATGCAGTGTTCAGGCGATCGCGTGCGAGCGTCTGCGTGAGCGACTCGCGAGGGACGGCCAGGTGCTCGAGTGAAAACCGCGGACGCGGCCTGCTTGAGCCGCTGGTGGCCCGACGTGCCGGTGAAGACCAAGCCCGTGCCGATTTCGCGCGAGCGATCATGAGCGACAGGGGCAAGAGGTCGCCGACGTCACGCAATCAGTCGCTGCCCGCCGCTTTCGTTCCACCGGTTTTCACCGCCCCCAGATCGGCCTCGGTCCGCCCCAGCACGATCTGGTCGACGGCGCCCGCGCCGTTGTTGAAGGCGAGCCAGAACTGGGTCACGTTCAGCGGCTTCTTCGCCAGCTGCCAGAGATCCACGCGAACCAACTGCCAATCGTCCGTGGGCTCGAGCGGGATGACCGTGAAGGGGCTCCCATCCGGGTGGCCCAGCCACAGCTTGAGTTCCTTCAGTTCGGGGCTCCGCCGTTTGACAGCCATTTGCAGCCAGCGATATTGGCCGGGTTCCGGCTCTTCCGCGATCGGATAGAGCCACGTGTCGATCTCCTGCATGGGGCGGCACTGCACGAGACCGCCCCCGTTCTTTGCCGGGTCGAACACGAAATACGCCGCACCGCTGTAGGCATCCGCCGCCGTCGTCGGTTGGTAGCCGGTGTTGAACCCGTTCTGAAACGCCTTGTTCAACTCCGCGAAGTTCTCGTCGAACAACACGGCGACCGGCTGCTTGGCCCGCACCGCCGGCGGAAATGCCGGCCCGAGATCATCGCCGTGAAACACGATCTCCGCCAGACGCAGGTTGCCGGCCGGCCAGCCCGGTCCTGCCGGCCGCGTCAGCCGAAACTTCATGGCCTCGATGGGCTGTGTCAGCGTGTGGGTGTGAATGGGTGCGTCGGACGTCAGATACTGCGCGAACTTCCACGTCTCGGTGGCGGCATCCCAGTATTCAAGCCGCGCGTCCCGCAGCCAAGACTCGGGATGGGCCGCGTCCTCGACGAACGTGATCGCCGTCACCCGCGCCAGCCGCTTCACCAGCGCGATCTCCAGGCTGAACGAACCGTGCCAGCCGGAGTCGAGCATCCCGATATTCTCCCAACTCACCCACGGCTTCGTCGGGGCGTTCGCCTGGCCGTCGAACAACTCAGCGGCCGGGTTCTGGAGCGCGACCGGCTTGTCGCCCATCCGTGCCTGAACGGAAACAGCCTTGGGTGACACGATATTGGGCGTCACCGGCAGCGGCGTCGACTCTGCGTTGAAGCACGTCGTCAGGCGAGACGTGGCGACCGCTTCCTGCGGAAGGTCGGCCAGCCGCGGTTCCGGTGTGACCATCGTCCGCCACCGCTCTGTTCCATCGGCCGACAGCCGGCAGACCGTCCCGAGCCACGTCGCCAGCACGAGATCGCCATCGGGCAGCCATGCCGGGCACGCCACGGCGGCCATGTCTCGTGCGGTCGCGGTGCCACGCGCGACATCCACCACGTATGCCGTCCCCAGTTCGCTGCTGACGGCGAGCCGTTTCCCATCGGGCGACAGCCGTGGAAACCGCAACGTGCCATCGCCGCGAAACACCCACTGCAACGTGCCGTCCGCCGCGTACCATTTCAGATGATCGTTGGTGGTCACGCCCGCATGCCCGCCATCGGGAGAGAGCACCGCGGCGTCCGCGGAGGTCGGCAACGCCCCGATCACCTTTCCAGCCCGCACGACGAAACCCTGCCCGCTCTGAGCCGTCGTCCGCGCCGCGATGGTCCGGCCATCGGCGCTCGCTGCGAGCCCCTGGATCTCGCCGCTGGCGCCCAGCGTCATGTCCCAGCGGGCTTTCCCGGTCCGGGCCTCGAACGCGGACAACTTCATTCCCTGACCGACAATCAAGGTCGAGGCGTCGGCGGCCGCCAGGGTCATCGTTCCGCGGTTTTTCTGTGACCAATCCTGCGACCAGAGCAGGTTTCCGTCGGCCGACCACACCGCCAGCCCCAGATTTCCGGCGGCCGCGATCCATGATCCATCGGGGGCGGACGTGGCGTTGTTGATCCGGTCCGACAGGTTCGGGGCAAACGCCCAGTGCGTCAGCCGGGCCGGGAGGCCTGGCACGGCAAACCGCCGCATCACCTTCCCGGCGGCGTCCAACCGGTAGACGTGATAGCCCTCACCGCTCTCGAGGTCGTAGCCCTGCACGCCGAAGCCGTCGCCCACGGCCGCCGGTGCATAGGCGAAATGGCCGCCGACGTTGCCCGTCCAGCGGGTTTTGCCGGTAGCGAGATCGATGGCGTGGAGGTTGTGGCCCCAGTCGAAAGCGTTGAGCAAGGCTGTCGTGCCGTCGCGTGAGATGGCAAGGTCGCGCAGCCGCGGCCCGAAGAGCGTGGCGATCGTCGGCGGCGGGGATTTCGGTGACGGTGTCCCGGCACTTTTTCCGCTCACGAGTTCGGTGGCGGAAACGCTGACCGGCAGGGCGGCGTTGATCGGTACGGTGAGCGTGCCGGTGCCGGTCGTGGTGTGCCGCTCGTCGAGCAGGCCGCCCGTGCCATCTCGCAGGACGATGTGCAAGGGGAGCTTCGCCTTGATCCCGGGCACCACGGCGGTCCACTCGAAGGTCTCACCGGGCTTCAGCTTATTGGGCACGCGGAGTTCGAGCGAACCGATCGGCCGCGGCAGCACGGCGTAGAGCCTGGCGTGGCTGTGCCGCAGGTCGGCGGCGACACCGACCGTCGCCTTCCCGCCGCCGGCGTCTGATCGCCTGACTTCCGAGCGGGTGAACACGTCATAGACGGCCTCGCCGTCCTTCACGGGCAACGCCACGTGGGCGATCACCGGCTGGCGGGTGGCGACGGCATTGTTGACCCGCCAGAGCAGGCCGGGATCGAGCCTCGACGAAGTGTTGTTGACGACCCAGACGAAGCGGCCGTCGCCGCTCCGCCGCTCGCTCACGAGCACCTCCGGCTGATCCACCTCCGCGACGGGGGCCGCGGCCGCGGTGAGTTTCGCCGCCACGGCCGGCGCGGTGGCCAAGAGCGATTCAGGAAAATCCCACCAGGCGACGTCGTTGTTGAAGCCGTGGAGCTTCTCGATCTTGTCAAACGCCACGCCGAGGGGCGTGAAGCCTTTCACCACGGCCTCCCGGCAGGTGGCATCGAAGAATATCTCGACCCCCCGGGCCTTCGCCTGCGCCAGCAATTCAGCCAACGGCGGCTCCATCTCGAACTGCTGACCCACGACGAGCACCGCCTTGAACCGGCTCAGGTCGGGCTTGTCTTCGGGATAGAGAAACGTCGCCGGCTGCCGGG
>JBIIMX010000232.1:0-5447 GCA_044337765.1 Pirellulales bacterium
AGGCGAACCCGCAACGGGCCGCCGAGGTTGCCGTCGCCTCGCGGTGGCCGAAGACGCAGCGGCTGATCGCCCGCCGGCTGGCCAGCCTCATCGAGCGGCACCCGGCGGGGATGGAACGGCTCGTCGCAGCGATCGCCACCACGGACGACCAGGGCCTGCAGCACAACCTGTTCGCGGGATTCACCGACGGCCTCTCCGGCTGGCGGCGGGCCCCGAAGCCCGCAGGCTGGGACGCCCTCGCCACGCGGCTTGGAAGAGGCGATACGCCGCAGGCTGCGGTCGTCCGCGATCTCTCTGCGGTGTTCGGCGACGGTCGCGCAATCGATGAGATCCGTCGGCTCGTCCTCGACGAGAAAGCCGACGCGGGCATTCGCCTCTCGGCGCTCGAAACGCTCGTGCGGCAGGGGGGCGAGAGTGTCCGTGGCATCTGCCTGGGTCTGCTCGGGGACCGACGGTTCAACGTGCTCGCGGCGGAAGGGCTCTCACGGAGCGACGACGCGGAAGCGGCGCAGGCGCTCGTCGCCTCCTACGGACGGTTCGTCGGCCCGACGCGGCCCAAGCTCGTCGGGATCCTGGCCTCGCGGCGGACGTTCGCCACAGCCCTGCTCGAAGCCGTGGCTGCCGGAAAGATTCCCCGCGAAGCGATCACTGCCTACGACCTGCGACAGATCCGTTCTCTCGGCGATGCCACGCTCGACGCACGCCTCGAGCGCGACTGGGGCGGCATCACCGAGACCTCGGCCGAGAAACTGCGACGGATCGACGCGCTCAAGGAATCGCTGCAGCCGGCGATCCTCGCGGAGGCCGACACCTCCCACGGCCGTCTGCTCTTCGACCAAGCGTGTGGGCGGTGCCACAAGCTTTTTGGCGCGGGCGAATCGATCGGCCCCGACCTCACAGGCGGCAACCGCACGAACATCGACTACCTGCTCGAGAACATCGTCGACCCCAGCGGCGTGGTGAACCGCGACTACCGGATGTCGGTCGTCACGCTCGCCGACGGACGCGTGCTCAACGGCCTCGTGACAGCCCGCGACGACCGCACGCTCACGCTCGTCACGCCCACCGACCGCCACGTGATCGCCACCGAGGACATCGACGACGTGACCATCACGCAGCAGTCGCCGATGCCGGAGGGGATGCTCGATCAGATGTCCCCCGATGCCATCCGCGATCTGATCGGCTACCTGATGCAGCCCGTGCAGGTGCCGCTGCCATAGCCGCGAAAAAAGCTGGCGGTCGCAGTCGTGTCACACCCGTGGCCACGAGTTTTTAACTTGTGGAATCCGCGTTAAGGACACGGACAAGTTGAAAACTTGCCGCCACGAGAAAAAGTGACGGTCATTTTTTCCCGTTCATTACTTCAGCGGCTGCTCTTTGTGATCGCCCGGGGCAGTGGCCGTCCGCGGCGAGGCGATGGCGTCGAACTTTGCGGCCACGACGGCTCGCAACCCACCATCCCACCAGGTGTCGAGAGCAGCCTGCAATCCGGCCACGGCGTCATCATGAGTCTTGTGGGCCTTGAGCGAGTGCACCAGCGGCAGAAGGATCTCCGGATCACCGCATGCCGCGCGGCCGATCTCGCGGACCGCCGCATCGTCGAGTGAGCGCACGAGTGACACGCAGCAGACATCGAGGCCATAGGGGACAACCGCCGCGAGAAGCGGACGGCAGTCGGTGTGGAAGGCAACCGTCGAAAGCCTCTCCTGCCCGCGACGGGCGAGCGACGCGGCCACCAGCGGCACCGTGACCAGCGACGAGGCGCTGACGTGGGCCAGCGGACCATGCGCCTCGGATGAAATGAACTCGGCGATCTCATCGAGCATCGCGGGGTCGCCCACCATCGCGCAGGCCCCTGCACGAGCCAGCGCCGCCGGCCAGGAATCGCGGCCGCAATGCTCCTCCGTGAGTCGCCAGATGACCGCCGCCACATGCCGAGTGAGCGCCTTCTGCGCGGCGGCAGCGGTGGTCGGCTCATCGTCCATGGGAATATCGAGCGGCTCCACCTCCCCTGCCGCCCGTCCATCGCTCGACGCGGTCGCAAGGATCCGATCGCACCTTTCGAATCCGCCGTCCTCGCGGCAGCGTTGAACCAGGTCGATCACCTGCCCGAGCCGGCCTTCCCAGGCTGACAGAGCGTCGCCGCGGAGGCCCGCCGCATCAGCGATCCGGCCGCAGGCTGCGGCGACGTCGGCCGACAGGAGAAACTCGACCGCCGATACCACGGGGGCGTCAGCGCGGAGCATGTTCGGACCGGCCGCCGCGCGAAGTGCATCCATCGCCGGGGCGAGCGACCCTGGTTTCGTCTGCAGCGACACCTCGCAGCCAGCGACTGCCAGGCCGAGCGGACGCCCCGATGTGGCGTCGAATCGACTCGTCGCACCGCCGGCCTTGATCACCATCGTGTCCCCTTCGAAACAGACCTCCGCCTTGTCTTCGTGCACGAAGGCGAGGCAGGCGACCGGTTCGATCACCATCTCGACTGCCACTCCCGCCGGCTTGCCGTCCGTGCCGTTCCCGATGGAACCGGCCAACGACAGATTGCGTCTGAACGTTGGTGGTTCCTTGCCGACTGGCTTGTCTCGCACAAGCGACAGCCCGACGTTCACTGAACACCACGCGTGTCGCGGCAGCGGAACCTCGAGCCGCCCACCACCGCCGGCCGGCAGGAGGCTCACGTCCGTGTGGCTGAGCGCCAACCCGCAGGCCCGATCACCGTCGGGCAACGCTGTGAGGAGCAGGCCCGCTGTGGGCGAGAGGATCAACTGCGCTGATTCGGTCGTGCCGGTGGCTGCGTCGTCCGTCGGTCGGATGCCCTCCAGCACCAGATCATCACCGCGGCCAATCGCCTCCTCGAGCCAGTCGTGAAAGCGGAGCATCGTCGCCTCTTCGTGGGACAACGGCTGCGACAACGGCGTGGCCGCGGAGTATTCCTCGAGGCTGAACCGGGCCACGGCCGCACCAGGATCGGTCGGATCCGCGCGGAATTCGATC
This sequence comes from Pirellulales bacterium, assembly GCA_044337765.1. Taxonomy (GTDB): domain Bacteria; phylum Planctomycetota; class Planctomycetia; order Pirellulales; family UBA1268; genus CAMCQY01. The sequence goes on from JBIIMX010000232.1 coordinate 2,995, forward strand.
TCAGACTTGAGAAAGCGGCCCGAACGCCGCAGCCGGTCGCGCCAGACGAGTCGATCACGGTCGTTGACAGGCTCGCCGAGCTTCAGGCCCAGATACGCGATGAGATCGCGTTCCGTCGTCCGACACTCCGGCGGCAGTTCGATGCGTTGCAGCACTGCCTTCGGCGGCAGATCGTGGATCGCCACCACGAGGTCGATGGTGCTACCGGCGGACTTGAGCGTGATGTCGACCGGGCCACGGCGTGCCCGCGAACGATCCGTGGAAGATGAACGGGGCGCGGAGCCGACGCCGCGGGCCAGTTTCGCAGCCAGACGCCGATCGTGTGCCGGCGGAGCCACGGAGAGATAACCCTCGTCACGAAGGAACCGAACCACTTCGGCATGGATGTGATGGATCGCGACGGCATCACAGGTGGCCGGCCCGGCTGAGGGCCAGGCCTGCCGTCCGAGCGTTGCGGGACGACCGTCGGCGGCCTTCCAGATGGTCGTGGTGGTCCCGTCGGGCTGGTCGATCGACCGTGGCACAGCATCCCTCTGCGGCTGCCGCTCGGAGAGAAACCGCACGAGCCGCGAACTGACATCGTCGGGCAGCCCCGTGACCTCGATCGCCCCCGCCTCGAACCGCGGCCCCTCCGCCACGTCGAGCACGAGCCGCTCGACTCCGTCGGATGATTCCACGACGGCATGCACCTGAGCCTCGGCGAACCCTGCACGTTCCAATGCCAGCGTCGCCTTGCGGACAACCGCGGCCATGAACACATCACGCGATGCGTGGGGACGCGACAGCCACACGACGTCGGTGTCTTTAAGTAACGGCTGCCGCAGCTGTTCGGCATCGATCTGAGTCGTGCCGCGGACGACGATCCGGTCGGCCGCCCCGAGGCTGCCAACCTGGTTGGCCAGAGCCACGCTCGTGCTGTCCGTGACGATGATCACCCACGCGAGGATCGCCGCGCGGACAGCCCACCCGAAGCAATGACGCTGATCACGGACGCAACACATGGCAGGCCTGTCTCCGGAGGGCTGTGGGCCGCGGGGGGGCGGACCATAGCAGCCGGGCGGCCAGCGAGAAATGTCGAACCGAGCCTGTCCCCCTCGAATCCCTCCGCGTCACGGCCCGCTGAAACAGCGGCAAAGACGGCCCACGCCCGCGAAAACACATGGAATCCCATGCCGCCGGCCGAGCACCGCGGTGCCATTCCTTGCCGCGTCCGGTAGGCCCTTCCTACCGTTTCGAGCCTCGGGAAGGGCGGCCCGCGCTGGGCCGACCCGCGTTCGCCCCGAGATTCACAAAGGGTTTCCTACCATGAGTGGTACCTATCTTGTTCGTGCGGTCGGTGTGCTTACCTGTCTGGCAGTGGTCGGGACCGGCTGGGATGCCGAGGCTGGATGGAGGCGTCATCACCATCGCAGGGCAGCCTGCTGCGCACCAGTGTGCTGTGAACCCGTCTGCTATGAACCGGTCTACGAGACCGTCTGCTGTGAGCCGGCCCCTGCACCCGTCTGCTGTGAGCCCGTGCGCGAGACCGTGTGCTGCGAGCCGGTGCGTGCAGCCGCCTGCTGCGAGACCGTGATCGTGGTGCCGGCCAGCACCTGCTGCACGAACCGGGTCGTCGTTGAGGAGAAGACTGCGACGAGCAGTCAGACGTTGGTCATGAAGCCTGAGTCGGCTCAGCCAACGATCGCTACCGAGGGCACGACTGCCACGACCGTGTCGCTGAAGCGATAGTCTCAGCGGATCCCGATGATGCACTCCCGCGCGGAGCCGCCAGTGGGCCCCTCCGCGCGGGAGTTTTGGATCCGACGCCCGTTACGCGGGGGGGAGATCATCGGAGGTCACAGGATCGACCGCCGCAGGAGGCTCAGCCTCGAGTTGGATCAAAAACTCGTTTGTTCCTTCCGTAGCCACCTCGGCGGTCAGCCCGGATGTTTTTTCGTCCGCAAACCGCGGGGGCAACACATTGACCGTCTCCGGCATGCCGGGAAACGCACTGCAACCCATCATGGAATCCATCATCGGGTCCATTCCCGGCCCCACGCCCTGCGATGCCGACTCCGGATCGAGCCATGATGGAATGGTCCCACGATCCATGAGCGGCGTCATTCCGTCATAGCCGACGATCATTCTTCCCGTCGGGACCAGCCGTTCGACCCTGATGCGATGGAGTCCTGCCATGGCACCGTCACCGTATGTGCTGAAGGTGCGCAGCCAGAAGCGGCCGTCTTTGTCGGTGGATGACACGGCCAGATACTCCCGATCTTCCTCCGGCTTCTGCGATACGAAGGTCACAACAGCCCCCGATACGGGCTTGCCCTCGAAGAGCAGCGTGCCTGCCACCGGAAACAACTGAGACCGCATTTTGAGCCACGGATCGTCCGACGGCTTCGGCTGGAGACGGGCCAGAGCCGGCATGCCGACCATGATGAGCGTGGCCAACACCGCGGCAACGGGCA
>JBIIMX010000233.1:0-5436 GCA_044337765.1 Pirellulales bacterium
GGCAATCATCGACAAGAACGTGCGGATCGGCCGCGGGGCACGGATCGTCAATGACCATGCCTGCGAGTCTTCGGCCGACAGCGACCGGTTCACGGTCCGCGACGGCATCGCCGTGGTGCCAAAGGATGCAGTCGTTCCCGACGGCTGGCGTCCCTGAGCAGTCTCGCTGGCTTTCGCGGCGGGCTTTCGCGGCGGGGCTGGCCGTCGACCGCATCGCTCTAGCGGAGGCGCGTCCGCCAGCCAGGAGTCTCGCCGATCCGCACGGGCTGCGTTCCAGGGACCTCTGGCACGTGTGGCACGGCTTGCGGCGGTTGCGTTTCCTCGGCACGTGCTTGATCGGCCGGAGATTCTTTTTCTGACGCGGCCTGCTCTGCGGCGGTGTTTTGGGGAGCGACAGGAACGGGATCGAGAGCGGCTGGCAGGCAACATTCAGCCTCATCGCCCCTGAGTGGCTGGCCGTCCGCTCCGGCCTCTTCGTCGCTTTCCCCAATGACTGCCGCCGTAGGAACGAGTTCGTCTTGCACGGCCTCCTCGGCGACCGTGGGTGTCGCCGTATGCTCCGCCGGATCTGCCGACGAACCGCTGCCGTCCTGAACGATCAACGGCCACGGCCTGGGGGCTGCCCCCAGCGGCAGGATGCCGTTGCTGCGAGCGCGGAAGTCGTTTTGCGGCGACGAACCGTTTGGCACCGGGCCTGAATAGTCGAACGGATCGGGGCACATCGTGCAGCCGATCGAGGCCAGCCCCACGGCGGCCAACGTCGCCAGGGCACCAGCCCGCGGACGCGGAACCCGTGTCTCTCGTACCTCGACCATGCGGCCCTTTCCAGATGGCGGGTGCTTGTCCCACCGGGAGACGCGGGCCTCCCCAAAGGCCCGCGGTCAGCCATCGATCCGGAGCGAAACGTCCCGGAGCTCAGCAGCGGCTGTTCCCCATCCCCAATGACCACATTTATTTTCGGCCAGTCCGCGGCTGCTTCTTCAGTAAAATCGGTTGAACCGTAAAAACCGGCCTGCGTGCGGCCACAGCCAGCCGACTCCCTACAACGTCTACGTGAGCTGCACGCCGAGCTTCGACATGAGACGCTTCATGTCTTCCCAGACGTCCCGCTTTGCCGGCGGATTTCGGAGCAGATACGACGGGTGGTAGGTGCAGATGACCTGCGACGACCGCCATGAAAACCACCGCTTCCGCAGTTCACCGATCGTCTCGTCTGTCTGGAGCAGCGCCTGCGCCGCGGTAGTGCCCAGACAGCAGATGAACTCTGGCGCGATGATTTCCAACTGCTTTTCGAAGTAGCCTCGGCAGTTGACGGTCTCCTCGGGCAACGGCCGACGATTCTCGGGAGGCCGGCACTTGAGCACGTTGAGGATGTAAACTTCCTCGCGAGACAGCGTGCAGGACTCGATGATCTTCGTGAGAAGTTGTCCGGCGCGGCCCACGAACGGCTCGCCCGATGCATCCTCGTCGGCGCCCGGAGCCTCGCCCAGAAAGCAGAGCCTCGCTGTGGCTGGTCCAACGCCGAACACCGTATGCGTGCGGGCCCGGGCCAGTGGCTCGCAGAGCCGACAGGCAGCCACTTCCTCGCGGAGAATGTCGAGTGCCCGGCTCCGTGCAGTGGCGTCGGCAGACGTGGCTGTTGCCGGGGCCGCAGAAGAGGGCCGCGGCATAGCCGCAGGCTGCGGATCACGCGAGGCAGTGCGACTGCCGACGGCAGCCCGGCCCTTCGCCCCACGGCGACTGGGCAGATCAGAGACCCCTGCCGCCGCCAGGCTCTCCAGCCGCTGTTTCAAGGCGCGGCTACGGGAGCCACTGCCCTGCCTGCCAGACTTGCCGGCATGTCCATCCATGGATCGCATCCGTGCTGAGGGAATGACCTCTAGAGTGCCCGGCGATGCCGCTTCGGAGCTCGCCCCTTGCCCAGCAGCGCCGCCGCGGACGGTTTCTTCGGTTCAGCAGGCGGGGCCTGCTCCACGCCGGCGTCATCGCCGGTGCCGACGGCCTGGCCGCCCTCGACCGCCCCCCGCTCCCCGACTCCCAGGCGTGGGAGTTCCGTCTTGGGACGACGGTCAAACGCTTCGAAGCCAGGAATCTCGTCCCGCTTGAGCAGCCGTTCGATCCGCATCTCGATCCGGGTCAACTGCGGCCCCTCCTCGGGACTCACGAACGTGTAGGCGACACCCTCGCGGCCCATTCGGCCGGTGCGGCCGACGCGATGCACGTAGTCATCGCAAAACTCGGGAATATCGTAATTGATGATGTGCGACACTCCCGACACGTCGATGCCGCGGCCGACCACGTCGGTGGCGACGAGGATGCGGGTCGTCCCCTCGCGAAATTGCTTCATCGCCCGATCGCGGGCTCCCTGCGGGAGATCGCCGTGGATACAGGCCACGTCGTCGGGATGTCCGCTGCTTCCGGCAACCCGACTGCGGCGGCGCGAGAGCCGCTCGAAGATCTTGTCGGTGCCGCGTTTGGTCCTGCAAAACACGATCACCTGACGGGGGTCTTCCCGCTCCAGCAGTTTCTCGAGGAGATCGAACTTGCGAGTGGGATCGACCGTGAAATACGCCTGCTCGATCGTCTCGACGGCGAGTTCATTGACGGAAAAATCAAGGATCTGCGGGTCCCGCATATAGCGGGTCGCGAGCTTTGCCACCGGCGGTGGCACCGTCGCGGAAAGCAGCAGCGTCTGCCGGCTCTCGGGGCAACGGCGGAGGATTTTCTCGATATCCGGCCTGAAGCCGATGTCGAGCATTCTGTCGGCCTCGTCGAGCGTCACGATCTCCAGCGACGAAAACGACAGCGTGCCCCGGCTCATGTGATCGAGCACACGCCCGGGCGTGCCGACGATCACCGCCGGATGCTTCGCAAGTTTGTCGATCTGCCCTTTGATCGGCTTCCCGCCGTAGACGGCCACGCAGTGGATCCGCGATCCGTGCGCCAGTTTTTCGAATTCATCCCGCACCTGCACGGCGAGTTCCCTGGTGGGCACAAGCACGAGCGCCCTCGGCCCCCCGGAACGGCCTGGCTGGAGCATGCGCTCGAGAATGGGGAGCACAAACGACGCGGTTTTCCCGGTGCCCGTGCGGGCCTGCCCGAGCACGTCGATTCCCGTCAGTGCCCGCGGAATGAGGCCGGCCTGAACCGGCGTCGGGGTTGTGTAACCGGCCCGTTCCACGGCTGCCATCGTGGCCGGCGACAGCCCCATCTCGCTGAAACTGCCCGCCGATCGACCGACGTCCTGACGTTCGACCTCACGTGCCCCGTCCACCTGATCCATCGACGGAACACCACGCTCGTTCACAGACACTCGTAATCCTCTTCTGAAATACTCACAGGCCGCACACAAGGCCCCGACACGAAGCAGCAAACGACCGGGTTTTCAAGATGGAAACTACCACGACGGCCCCGCAACGGCAAACGCTGCCGCCAAATCAAGGGCACGAACGTACAGTTCGATCGATTGAGGACGGCCGCGATTGGCGTGCCTGACGCCTACCGGTCGAAAATCTTCCGGATGGCCCAGACCGTGGCGGCTCGTCCCGCTCGGGCGATCGACCGCGTCAGCGGGATGCTCTTCGGACAGACCGCCACGCAATTCTGCGCGTTGCCGCACATCTGGATGCCGCCCTGCGATGTCAACGCAGCCAGCCGATCATCGGCGATCATCTTTCCGGTGGGATGCCCGTTGAAGAGCATCGCCTGACTGATCGCATGGGCTCCCACGAAGCCCGTATCGAACGCCGCCTTCCGGCGGGCCTCGAAGTCTTCCGCCGACTCGTCGTCGCGGCGGACCGCCTCGATTTTCGTGAACTGCGGACATGCCTCCAGGCAGCATCCACAACTGATGCAGGTCGCCAACGGATAGGCGTCCTCCTGGTCCTCGGGCGCGATCCGCGGGCCGGGGCCGTGGTCGTAGGAGCCGTCGATGGGGACCCAGGCCTTGACCCGTTCAAGCGAGCGAAACAACCGACTGCGATCCACCACGAGGTCGCGAACCACGGGAAACTTCGACATCGGACGCAGCTCGATCTCGTCGGCCGAATCCTCCAGCAGCGTGTCGACGAGTGCCGAGCAGGCCATCCGCGTCCGTCCATTGATCAGCATCGTGCAGGAGCCGCAGACCTCCTCCAGGCAGTTGCAGTCCCAGGCAACGGGAGCCACCTTGCGGCCGTCCCGTGACTTCGCCAGCGCGGCGACCTGCTGCAGAATGCTGATGACATTCATGTTTGCCACGTAGGGGATTTCGAACCGCTCCCAGTAGCTCTCTTCACCAGGGGCGTCCTGACGGAGAATCCTCACACGGACCACTCGCGGCGCCGCTGCGGCATGCCCGTTGCCGGCATGATCGGTCGCGTTTTGGCCCGCAGCACCATCGTGACTGGATGATTCAACTGCTTTGATCATTTGGTTGATTCTCCTCGGCGATCGGAAACCGCACCCTGCTCGATCCACGGCCGGGCCGCCTCGCGGCCCGGCATAAACTAGCTCGCAGCCCCGGCGTAGGCGGGCTGCTTGCCCTGTTCAGCGCTCCCATGCACCGACTTTTTCTGCCGCTCGTTCCAAACCTCTTCGATCATCTCGCCCCCAACCAACCCGTAGAGCCGCGGACGCGGCGGGGTCAGGGAGGTGTCGACGTCCTCATACGTGATCTCGGGTTCCCCGCCCGCACCGCACTTCGCCACCGTTGACTTGAGCCATCGACGGGTGTTTGCCTCGAAGCGATCGCACCACTGCTCCGCCTCGCGGCGCTTCTCCGCCGGATCGGTCGCCTGGAGTCCGGGCATGGCGAAGTCAGGCTTGTAGTGGGCCCCGCGGCACTCGTCCCGCTGCAGGGCTCCCTTGAGGATCAGTTTGGCCAGCGGGAACATGTCGCCCAGAGACTTGGTGAAGACCACGTTTTGATTGGTCCAGTTGCCGGAATCCGAGACCGCACAGCGGCTCCACCGCTCTTCCAACGAGCAGACCTCGGCGTAGGCCGCCGCCAACTGCTCGTTGCGGCGGACCACCGTCGCCACACGTGTCATGAGGTTGCCGAGTTGCTGATGCAGGTCGTAGGGGTTTTCATCCCCCGCCGACCTCGCGAGGAGCGCCCGGTGCCGCTCCTCCTCGCGACGCAGACCCGAGTCAAAGAGCCGAGATGACTCGTCTGCGGCCTTCTTTCCACCGCCGTCGATGCCGGCGATCACGCCCGGGGCGCAGAACAACCCGCTGAAGATGCACGACAACAGCGAATTCGCCCCGAGCCGATTGGCACCGTGGTATTGATAGTCGCACTCGCCGATGGCGTAGAGCCCGGGGATGTTTGTCTGCTGGTTCCTCGGCGACCCCTCCACGAGACCTCCGTCGCTGCTCTTTTCGTAGTCGACCCACAGGCCGCCCATGGAATAGTGCACCGCAGGAAAAATCTTCATCGGCACCACCCGCGGATCG
>JBIIMX010000234.1:0-5425 GCA_044337765.1 Pirellulales bacterium
ATCCTGACACACCTCGGCGAACCGCTCGAGCCGCCTCCACTTTCACCTGCTCGTGGCCCGCCGATCGACTGGGGAGAGCTCGTGCAGGTCCATGACGATCGCGACGTCTTTCAAGCCTCGCCCGACGAACTGCCCGCGATCGATATTCACAGCCTCTGAGCGGTGCCGGATGCGAGGCGTTGAAGTTCCTGGAACGGCCGACTGGGAAGCGGTCTGCGCCGACGCGAGAAAAACGCCAACGAAGCGGGTGCGGGGCGTTTCGAGAAACCGGCTCCGGACGCCCGGGCCCGCTCCTCCCAAGACTCACGAGTCGCTCACCAGCCGGAAGACCGGTGCGGAGGTGCCATTGACCGGGCTATCCTTCAGAGCGCGGGCCGCGGGCATCGAGTCCTGCGGTTCGATCCATGCCGATTCGATCAGGCCCTCTCGCGGCGGCGTGGCGCGGAAGTCGGGCTCGATTGCGCGTACGATCGGCCAGTCGGCCGATACGGTGGCGAGCGTCTGCCGCCAGAGTTTGGTGCCGCTATCGCTGGGCAGGAACATGCTGCCTGTTGTCTTGGGCCCGGCCGTCGCAACGCCCGCGGCCCCAGTCCCCGCCTCGTTGTCCGACGTGTAGATGGAAGGAGCAACGCTGTCGACCATTTCGAACTCGACGGCGAAGACTGCCGGATGTGACCAGACCAGGAGAATTGCCATGACAATCGGGACGAGCAGGACAAACCCGGCCAGCCTGGCCAATCCTGCCAGGCGAGGCAGGCCCGCCCGCACGGTGAGCCGGCTCATCACGACGGCGGTGGTTCGGGGGCGGTTTTTTGCCATGGCTGGGGAGGGAATGTCCCAACCGGCCGGTGCCGGGGCAAGGCAGGTTTGCCACCGTTGCCGCCATGAAATTTTCCTGCCGGGTCCAATCCAGTCCCCCCGGCTTTCCTCCAGACCTGCCCCGCTTACGCCCCCGGGGCGGCTGGCGATCCATCCCCCGGGACGGGCGGTGGGCCTGCCTCGATGAAGACCTCCACCTGCTGCCCGACAAACAGGGGTGGCAGACCGGCGGGGTCGAACTCATAGATCACCTGCAGCACCCGAGTATCGACACGCTCGGTGTTGTCGCCGGTAAGCGACTTCTTCGGGATCACGAACGGCTCCACGCGGACAAACTTCAGTGGATACCTCACCTGCAGATTGCCACGCGGCACCGCTGTGGCGGGGACGTCTTGGCGGAAACGCGGAATGTCGTACTCATCGATGTCGACCCGCACATGCAGCGTCTCGATGTTGCCAAGGATGATCAGCGGCTGGTTCGGCGGCGTGCCGACGTATTCTCCCGGCCGCACCTTCACCTGGAGCACCTCGCCTGCCACGAGCGCCCGCACGACCAGGCGATCGAGTTCGATCTCAGCCTTGGCCACGTCTGCCTCCGCCTTGGAGATGGCCTCGCGGGCCACGTCGCGGTCATACTGCCATGAACCGGCCTTGAGCAGATCGAGATCGGCCTGCGACTTGTCAAGCGCCGCCTGAGCACCGGCGAGAGCCTCACGCCGCGCGATCAGCTCCTGCTCGGTGGTGACCTTGCGGGCAAATGTATCCTCGGTGCGTCTGAGCGCGTCGGTCTCCCGGACCACCGCCGCTCGGGCCTCGTTCACCTGGGCCACGATGACCGGAATCTTCTCCTTCCGGGGCTCGGCCTCGAGCCGGATCAACTCGCTCTTCGACTGCGACACCATCGCCCGCTTCACCGCCAGTTCGCCCTGCAACTGCCGATCGTCGAGCCGAAAGAGTGGCTGGCCGGCCTTCACTTCGTCGCCCACCTTCACGAGCACCTGGACGACGACGCCGGGCGTGGCGGAGCCCACGGAGATGTTCTCCGTCTGGGCCTCGACGATGCCGGCGGCCGCGAGCGTGGCGGCATAGGGGCTGCGGGCCGGCATGATCGGCGGCGGCGGGTTGCGGATGACGGGCCGGGTCTTGGCGACATACCAGAGGGCAAAACCGAGCATCGCCATGGCCACGAGCGGCAGCAGATATTGCGTGAGGATGTCGGCGATCGTGCGGCGCCGCTCCGTGCGCCGTCGCGGCGGGGCCGCAGGGGCTTCCGGTGATCTCGTGACGTCGCTGTCCATGGTGGCCATGGCGTCATGCTACGCCACAGCCATTCGACCCGTCACTCCCACCGCATCGCCTGCTGTGATCATCGCGTTTCCCTGCGGCGACGACGCCGAGAGGCCCGGCGTGCAAGGTAGCCAGAGAGAGCGTAGGATCGATCAGAGCGACATACGCATGGCAGACACCGGCGGCCCGCCCGTGAACACAGTCCCGCTCGAACACACTCTTCTGCCCACACATTCCCCATCTCCCCGCCACCGCGTGATGCGGCTGCTGGCCTCGCCACCCGACGCCGCCCTGGCCGCCGCGACCGAGATCGAGGCTGCTGGCGAATGGTCCACGGTGCTGCGGCTCTGCAAGCGATGGAAGGTGCTCCCGGCGGTTGCCGCGAGGCTGGCGGCTCTCGGCAGATCGTTGCCTCCGGCGGAGGCGGACGAACTGCGTCGTGCCACGGCGGCCCAGTTCATCCGCACCTCGCTCTGCCTGCGGGCGGGATCGGAGGCGATGCAACGGCTGCATGCTGCGGGCATCAAAGCGGTGGCGTTCAAGGGCGGTGCGGTCATCGCGCTGCTGCACGCCAACGCCCGCGACCGGATGCTGCAGGACGTCGACATCCTGATCCGGGCCGATGACCTTGCCGCCGTACTCGCGACTCTCGAAGCCAACGGCTACCGGCGGGATATCGGCACCGGCTCACTGGCCGACTACATCGCCTTCGTGAAGAATTCGCCGGGCGCTGCCGGCAATCAGGCAGTCAGCCTGAGTAATCCTGCAGGAAACCACATCGACCTCCACTGGAAGCTGGGCCGCTTCGACACGGAGGCCTTGCTGACCACGGCACAGCCCGTGCGGGTGCTCAATGTCGAGACGACGGTTGTCCGCCCTGCCTTTGGCCTGTTGCTCACCGTACACCATGCCGTGCGGAATGACCTCGTCCCCGACGAGATCGCCCGCGACGTCCTCGACTGTGGCGGCTGGTTCCGCCTGCTGGCCACGGATCCTGAAGAGCTTTCCTGCGCTCTCGAATACGCCCGCCGGTGGGGACTCGACGATGCCGTTCACGCAGTCTCCATGATCGTGCAGCACTTCGGAGGCGACTCGCCGCTGCCGGTAGCCGCGACAGGGAGCACGGCCGCCGCGCTCGCCGAACTCTATCTGCGTCAGCTCGATTCCGCGCCGATCAATTCCGACCTGCCCTATCTCGTCAGCCCGCGCGCTCTCGGGCAGATTCTCTCCGGGGCCTTGTCAGGTTGGCGGCGCTACGCAGGCCTGATGCGGGAGTTCGAGGCGGCCAACGGCGAGGCCTCGCTCACGCTTTCGGAGCGGCTGAAGCGGTTGACGACTGCCGCCTGGCAACTGTCACCGGCCCAGTGGCGGCAGGTCCGCGCGCTGGCCCGCGCGAAGGACCGACTGCTTTAGACCCTGCATGAACAACGACTCTGCCGCCGAAATTGGCACAATCGTTGCAACCGGCCGCTCCAGTCGCAGGAAAGCGAGTGTATAGTCGAGAGATTGTCGGAGACAGCGGCATCCATGCGGGTGCCCAATAAGTCTCGACCGTGAAGGACTCGGGGTCCACCCTTCGGACCCAAGAAAGTCCAGGACCGATCATGTGGAGATAGAACGTTGGCAGACAACGCAGTTCCTGGCCAGTCCTATCGGGTCAATGAGCCCGACGTCATTCATCAGGTCTTTGACCGAGAGGTGGTAATCGTCGATCTGCGCAACGGGAGCTACTACAGCCTCTCCGAGTCGGGCGGAGCGGCGTGGCTGGCGTTTGGCACCAACGGTGCACTTGTCGACGATGTCGCTCGGCTGTTGACCACCCTCTATACGGTTCCGCCCGACGTGGCTGCCCGCGACCTGCAAGCCTTCATCGCCGAACTGACCACCCGCGATCTGATCATCGCCTGTCCGTCGGGCCACGGAGCGGTGGACGCGGCAAATGTCACAAAGCCTACAGCCACATACTCGCCCCCCGAACTGCGGTCGTACAACGATCTTCAGGAGCTGTTCCTTCTCGATCCAGTGCACGAAGTCGATGCCGCGGCAGGCTGGCCCAATGCCGCTGCCGAAGGAGCCGCCGTGCCCCCGCCGGCCGCGCTCGCGGGCGCAGCGGCGGCCGCCGGCGTCTCCTCTGCCGCCACGGGCGGCGACGTTCTCACCGCCAAGCTCGGTGGCCACACGCTCCTGGTCAACCGCGACACCGGTGTGTACTCCACAGTCGATGCGGACGGCGGCATCACCGTGCATCACGATCTCGAAACGCTGATGCGACCGTGGATCGAGGCCGATCGCCCGATGCGTCGCGCCGCCACCGCCCAGGGACGGCAGCTCCTGAATCGACTGGAACAGTCGTTTCTGAACGATGCCGCCACGGTTGGCGGCCCCGTCCAACAGTGGTATCGGATCGGCGGACACGATGTCTGCGTCCGCACCATCCCAGAGCAGGATGCGCGGCGACTCCGGCCCGCCCTGGGTCATCTGGCGATGCCCGAGGCGCCGGCCTCGGCCCCCGGCCTCACCATCAGTGCATGGAACGGCGCCACGCCATCGGCCCCGCCGGTGCTTGCCGATCTGCTGCGACGGCTGCGAACCGACTGGCGACTGGAATGCGGTCCACGGGGCGAGGTCCTGGAACTGCATGCGAGCGGGATCTCCGCAATCTACACCGCCGGGCCCAACGTGCTCACAGTGGTTGACTTCGACCAGAACCGGGGATGGCTGCTGAAGCTCGATGACGACGCCTTCCCCTACTGGGAAGTCGGCTCCCCCTTTCGGTTTCTGCTGCACGAATGGTTTGCGGCGCGGGGACTGCAGTATGTGCATGCCGCCGCGGTCGGCACGGAACAGGGCGGCGTGCTCCTGGTGGGTAAGGGCGGTTCCGGCAAGTCGACCACCGCCCTGCTCTGCGCCGCCGCGGGCATGCAGTATGCCGGCGACGACTACTGCCTGATCGACCCCGCTCGCGCATGGACCCATAGCCTCTACAACACCGGCAAGTTGAAGGGGTTGGAAGACTACGCCCGACTGCCGGAGCTGAAAGGCCTCTCCACAAATCCAGACAGCTTCGAACGGGGCGGTGACGGCAAGGGCGTCTACTTCCTCGACGAGATCTGGCCTGATCGCGTCGTGGCGGGCATGCCACTGCGGGCCATCGTCGTGCCGCGTATCACCGGTCAGGCGGCCACCCGTATCGAGCCCTGCTCCTCGTTCGAAGCGCTCGTGGCGATGCTGCCGAGCACCGTCGCGCAGCTCCCGGCGGCGTCGAACGAAGACTGCGACCGCATGGTGGCGGTGGCCGCGAAGCTGCCGGCCTACGTGC
>JBIIMX010000019.1:0-19477 GCA_044337765.1 Pirellulales bacterium
GCGAGTTTGCTCCGACGCGGACGTTCCGCGGCCACGGCGGCAAGGTTAAGGAAGCAGCGTCTCCCGGCGCGGGCAAGTGAACAAGAGCCGACACAGGTGATCCATGCCATACACAGCCACACATAAGTACGCCAGCATTAGTCCTCGAAAGGTTCGCCATCTGGCGAACCTCGTTCGGGGCAAGTTTGCCGACGAGGCGCTCGATATCCTCCGGTTTCAGCCGCACCGCGGTGCACGCATGCTGGAGAAGGTGATCAAGAGCGCCCTTGGCAACGCAGAGAACAAGCAGGCTGCGGGTTTGGACGACCTGGTCGTTGTGGATGCCCGCATCGATCCAGGTCCCATGTTCAAGCGGATTCGCCCGCGGGCCCGCGGCATGGCCTTCGGCATCAAGCGACGTATGTCGCACATCAAGGTGGCGCTCGACTCGAGGGTGGTCGAGGCCGCAGAGTAACGACACGAAACGTACGCACGACTCGTCGCGTAAGCGACTCTCAAACAGGGCGATTTAAATGGGCCAGAAAGTCAATCCCGTCGGATTCCGGACCGGTATCACCGAGCCATGGAAGAGCCGGTGGTATGCCGCGAAGAAAGATTTCCGTGAGCTGTTGCTCGAGGATTTCAAGGTTCGTCGCTATCTGAAGACCAAGCATCGTGCCGCTGCGATACCGAAAGTGGAGATCGAGCGGACCCGTGATGAAGTGAAGGTGATCGTTCATTCCGCCAGGCCGGGTGTGATTCTTGGTCGCAAGGGCCAGGAGGCAGACCGTCTCCAGGAGGAACTCCAGGAACTTCTTGGCCGCCGGGTGAATCTCAAGGTCGAGGAGGTGAGCCGGCCGGAAATTCAGGCGCAGTTGATCGCGGAAGATATCGCAGACCAGCTGACGAAGAGGGCCGCGTTCCGTCGGACGCTCAAGCGTGCGCTCGACACCACGATGGACGCCGGTGCTAAGGGCGTGAAAATTCAATTGTCTGGAAGGCTTGGTGGTGCGGAAATGTCGCGGTGCGAGAAGGCGATTGCCGGCTCGATGCCGTTGTCCACGCTGCGGGCCAAGATCGATTACGGATTCTGCGAAGCTCCCACGGCGCAGGGGCACATCGGAGTGCAGGTGTGGGTGAACCAAGGCATGTACGAGGAGAGCGGCGATGGCGCTGATGCCCAAGAGGGTCAAGCACCGAAAAAGCCAAAGAGGTCGTATAAGAGGTGACGCCTCCCGCGGTAACCGCGTCGTCTTCGGCGACTTCGGCCTCCAGGCCGAGCAGCCGGGGTGGCTCGCGGCTGCCACGATCGAGGCCGGTCGCATCGCGGCTCAGCAGTACCTCCGAAACGAGGGAAGGCTATTCGTGCGCGTGTTCCCACACAAATCGATCACGTCGATCCCGCTCGAGACCCGCATGGGTAAGGGCAAGGGGGAGCCTGAGTATTGGGCGGCTGTTATCAAGCCGGGCATGATCCTCTACGAGATCGGTGGCGTGACGGAAGATGCGGCGCGCGTGTGCCTCGCTCGGCTGGCGCACAAGATGCCATTGCGTGTGAGGTTCGTGAAGCGGCGGGTGATGTAGGGGTTGATCCTCGATCGAGAGATCGATGGATGCAGCCCTGGTTCGGGTGAGTGGCGGTCAGGAATCAACTGGATAGGTACCACTGGGAAAGAGTGAACGGTCATGGCGAAGGTAAGAGAACTTCGGGACATGGGCGAAGAGCAGATTCGGCTCGTCTGGAAGGACGCGGCGGAATCGCTTTTCAGGCTCCGTATTCAGGCGCAGACCGAGAAGCTTGCCTCGACGTCGGCGGTGCGAGAGCACCGGCGCACGATCGCCCGGTGCCAGACGATCCTGACGCAGCGCGGTCTCCTGAAGCACGGCGCGGCAGCCACCGCCAGCCACCACGCGGCTTCCGGCCAAGGCGAATCGTCGCCGCAGCACGAAAAGCATGCGAAGAAGCGGGGCGAGACCGGGCGGGCCAAAGTCCATGCCACGGGCAAGGGTGGCGTCGCCAAGAAACGTGAATTCAAGAAGCGGACCCAGAGCGGCACCTGAGCCCGGAAAAACCGGTCCGGGAAAAACGAACAGCGCGAACGATCACACACGAACACCAAGCGAAGTACTCCCAGGTTTACTGTAGGAATCACTGAAGATGCCCAAGCGAGTGGAAACAGGAACGGTCACCAGCGCCGCCGCGAGCAAGACGCGGCGGGTTGAGATCCCGCGTGTAGTTCGGCACCCGAAGTACGGCCGGATCCAGCACCGCCGCACGGTCTGCCATGTTCATGACGAGCAGGAAGAATCGCAGCCTGGCGATTTGGTGGAGATCATCGAGTGCCGCCCGCGGAGCCGCCTAAAGCGTTGGGAACTGGTGCGGGTGGTTACGAAGAGCACGGCTGTCGACGTGGCATCGCTGCGAAGCGGGGCCAGGGCGACGCAGTTGCGTGAGACGGCGGCCAAAGCCGAGGCTGCCGCCGCAACCGGATCCGCGACAGCGAGCACGGAAGGACGGACAGCAACATGATCCAGATGCAGACTCGGCTCGTCGTGGCCGACAACACCGGCGCCAAGGAAGTCATGTGCTTCAAGGTGCTCGGAGGAAGCAAGAAACGAACCGCCGGCTTGGGCGACGTGATTGTTTGCAGCGTGAAAAGTGTGATCGCTGGCAGCGACGTCAAGAAGAAGGCGGTGGTCAAGGCCGTCGTGGTGCGGTGCAAAAAGCCGACGCGGCGGGACGACGGCAGCTATGTCCGGTTCGACACAAATGCCTGCGTCATCATTGACAACGACAAAAATCCCAAGGGAACCCGCATCTTCGGTGCGGTCGCCCGCGAACTCCGTGACTCGAACTTCATGAAGATCGTCAGCCTTGCGAGTGAGGTGGTGTGATGTTGATCCATACAGGCGATCTTGTGCAGGTGACGACGGGCAACGCGCGTGGTACCCGGGCAAAGGTTCTTTCCGTCGGCCCCGACAGCGGCAAGATCGTGGTCGAAGGGGTGAATCGCGTTTACCGCCATATGAAGCGGAGCCAGAAGAATCCCCAGGGTGGCCGTTTGAGCAGGGAGATGCCCATCAGCGTCTCCAACGTGTTGATCGTCTGCGGGGCATGCGGTCAGGCGACCCGCATCGGACTGCGGGTAGCGGCTGATGGTTCAAAGTCTCGCTTCTGCAAGAAGTGTAAGGCGGACATCAGCGTGATCCGTCCGCCTCGCAGCAAGAAGGTCGGCAGCAAGTAACCGTAGCCGGCAGGAATTTACACAGGACTCCAACAGGATCGTGGCGATGGCAAAAAAGACGAAAGCAACTGAAGCGGCGGCACCGGCGTCTGACACGCCGCGGATGCTCACGCATTATGTCAACGTGGTCCGGCCGCAACTTGCCGAAGCGTTGAGCCGAACCAACCCACATGCCATTCCAAAACTCGTGAAAATCGTCGTGAACATGGGTGTTGGCGTGGCCGTGTCGGAGAAGAAGTATCTCGAAGAGGCCATCGGTGCGATGACGCAGGTTACCGGTCAGAAGCCGGTGGCCACCCTTTCGAAAGCAGCCGTCTCCGGTTTCAAGCTCCGGGAGAATCTCCCCATCGGCTGCAAGGTCACGCTGCGTGGCCGGCGGATGTACGAGTTCTTCGACCGTTTGGTGTCGTTGGCGTTGCCGCGAGTCCGCGACTTCCGCGGGCTGTCCAACACCGCGTTCGACGGTCATGGCAACTACAGCCTGGGCCTTTCCGAGCAGATGGTTTTTCCCGAGATCAACCCCGACCGCTACACGCGGCCGCAGGGAATGCACATTACGATGGTGACAACGGCACGGACCGATGACGAGGCCCGAAAGTTTCTCGTCGCCATGGGAATGCCGCTCAAGAAGGATGGCGAGGATGGTGGTGCCGCGGCGTAGCGGCACCAAAACCGGTCGAGACGTATCCAGAAACACATATGGCAAGCAAATCAAAGATCGCCGCTGCCAAGCGGCCACCGAAGTTCTCAACCCGCCAGGTACAGCGTTGCATGCTGTGCGGCCGGCCTCGAGCCGTGTACAGGAAATTCGGCCTTTGTCGTATCTGCTTCCGGAAGCTCGCCGATCAGGGCTGCATCCCGGGAGTTCGAAAGGCGAGTTGGTAGCACGTGCATGACGCTGCCGTTCAGTTTGCTGACAAGCACTGAGGCCAACGCGAATGCCAGAGACCATTGCCAAAGACCAGTAACAGAGACCAGTAACAGAGACCAGTGACAGAAATACGACCGGTTCCAGAGCAAACGATCAAGAACGAGTCTGAGGATTTCACAAGAGGGTTCCGCTGACATGATGACCGACCCCATCGCCGACATGCTCACCCGCATCCGCAACGCGGTGCGAGTCGAACGCGCAACCGTTGAATTGCCAAGTTCAAAGGTGAAGCGCGGCGTGGCTGATGTTTTGAAGCGCGAGGGATTCATTTGGGATTGGAAAGAGGTGGAGGCCGCTCCCGTATCCCAACTGCATCTGGAACTCAAATATGGTCCCAACGGCGAAAGGTTGATTCGTCACATCCGTCGCGTGAGTTCGCCGGGCCGCCGGGTTTACAGCCGATCGGCCTTGCTGAGGCCTGTGCTTGGTGGGCTGGGGATTTCGATCCTGTCGACATCGAGCGGTGTGGTCAGTGATCGCGAGGCGAGGCAGCGAAAGTTGGGCGGCGAAGTACTCTGCGAATTATGGTGATTGTGAGAGTGTGGTAGTTCGGCAGTGCGTCCAACAGGGCCGCGGATGCCGGATCCACAGTAGGCCCGGCGGGATGCTGGCGGCAGCAATCAAGAGAATCGCACAAAAGCTCACGACAACAGACAGACAAGTAGAAGAAAGGTCACAGGCGATGTCCCGAATCGGCAAAGCGCCAGTACAGATTCCGAAGGGTGTGAAGGTAGCCGTGCAGTCCGGCAGCCTGACGGTTGAAGGACCGCTGGGCAAACTCGAGCACCGCGTCCACCCGGCCGTGGCTGTCGCCGTGGACCAGGCGGCCTCGTCTCTGTTGGTAACGCGTTCGGATGACAATCGGGTCTCGCGGAGTCTGCACGGACTGACCCGCGCGCTCGTCGCCAACATGGTCGAAGGCGTGTCGAAGGGCTATGAGAAGAAGCTCGAGATCGTCGGCGTCGGTTATCTGGCTGCCTTGCAGAAAAACGTCCTGCAGCTGCGAGTTGGCTTTGCCAATGAACTCCAGGTGCCGATCCCCCCGGGCCTCACGGTGACATGCCCCGACCAGACCCACATCAGTATCAAAGGTATCGACAAGCAACTCGTCGGCCAGTTCGCCGCCGAGGTCCGCGCCCTTCGGAAGCCTGAGCCCTACAAGGGCAAGGGAATCCGCTATGAAGCGGAGCAGGTGCGTCGCAAGGCCGGCAAGGCCGTTACCAAGTAAGAACCCGTTTTACCGTCACGATCCCGCCCCAAACTTCCTCGTAGCCAACGACACCTGTTATGGATCACGCCCGTACGATTCTCCGTCAGCGCATCCGCCGCCGCCACCGCGTGCGACGGTTCATTCGCGGCACGGCGGAACGCCCCCGTCTCTCCGTTTTTCGTGCACACAAGCATATCTATGCCCAAGTGATCGACGATGCCTCGGGCCGCACGCTCGCCTCCGCAAGCACCATGGATAAGCAACTTCGCGAGAGCCTCGGCTTTGGCGGCAACAAGGATGCCGCCGTAGCGATTGGCAAGACCATCGCGGAGCGTGCCCAGGCCGCGGGCGTGAAGAAGGTCTGCTTTGACCGCGGCGAGTTCCGATATCACGGCCGCGTCGCGGCCCTGGCCGACGCAGCACGCGAAGCCGGTCTGGAGTTTTAAGCCGGCAGGCCCGAGCACGGTAGTACTCAGCGTTTTCAAGAGAACAACTCACAGTCTTCCAACCGAGAGAGCCAATCGTGTCCACAAGTGGCGGCAGAGACAGGGATTCGAGAGACCGGGATTCCCGCGGCGGTGACCGTGGAGGGGAGTTTGCCGAGAAGGTCGTGAAGGTTCGGCGTTGTGCCACGGTCGTCAAGGGCGGCCGACGGTTCAGCTTTGCCGGCCTGGTCGTCGTCGGCAACGGTCGCGGAAAAGTCGGCTGTGGATATGGCAAGGCCAACGAAGTTCCGCCGGCCGTTGAGAAGGCGATCAAGGACGGCATGAAAAACCTGATCGAAGTTCCCGTCGAATCGGGATCGATTCCGCATCGTGTTGAAGGATTCAGTGGTACGGCGAAGGTGATCATGCTGCCCGCGAGCCCGGGCACAGGCATCATCGCGGGTGCGGCCGTCCGCGCCGTATGCGAGTCTGCCGGCATTCGCGACGTGCTTACAAAGGCCCACGGCTCTACGAACCCGGTGAATCTCGTGAAGGCTGCGTTGGACGCCCTCAAGCAACTGCGAACGCGGGCCGATGTGGAGAGGCTCCGGGGTGTATCGCTTTCCTGAACCGAAAAAAGGTTGAATGTATCGGGGCTGGAGGCCCGGGTGAGTGCTCGCGGGTGGACTCCCGCACTACCGGTTCGGGCCGAACGCCCGATGCGGTTTTGAACTGACAAAAAAAGGCAGACCATGAAGCTCAATGACGTAAACAAGGGCATCCACAAGAACCGCAAGCGGCTGCGCGTCGGCCGTGGCCCAGGCTCCGGCCGCGGTCGTACCGCTGGACGTGGCAACAAGGGGCAGGGTCAGCTTGCCGGCTGGAGCGCCCCGGCGATCTTCGAGGGCGGTGGTACCCCTTTGATTCGCCGCATTCCCAAACGCGGCTTTCACAACCGCCATGGCCGAATTGTGACGGACGTCAACGTGGAGGACTTGGAAGAGCGATTCGCTGCCGGCAGCGACGTATCCCCCGAGACACTGCGGACCGTTGGATTGGCAAAGGGGATCTGGGACGAGGTGAAAATCCTCGGAAACGGCACGATTGCCAAGTCTTTGAAGGTCTCAGCCCACCATTTCAGTGCCCAGGCACGTGAAAAGATTCTGGCCGCCGGCGGAACGGTTACCGAAATTCCGGGACCGGCTCCCGTCGTGCGGAACAAGCGAACCGCCAAAACGGGATCGCGGAAAAAGCCGGCCGCAGGGTAGGGTGGTGCGCCGGCGCCCGCGAGTGCTGCCCAAATCCGTCCGAACCCCAGAGGTTGAGGAGCCCCTCCCGTGCTTGAAAAGCTGCGCATCATTTTCACGATTCCGGAACTGCGGCAGAAGATTCTGCTGACGCTGGGGCTCCTTGCGATCTATCGGGTCGGCTGGCAGGTGCCCCTGCCCATTGTCGATCCCAAGGCGATGTCCGCCTTTGCCGAGGAGTCGGGCGGCATCGGCGACCTGCTGCGAACGGTTGCCGTTTTCTCCGCCAGCCAACTCTCCCAGGCGACCATTTTCGGCCTTGGGATCATGCCTTACATCTCCGCCTCGATCATCTTCCAACTGCTGGCCACCGTGTGGCCCCCGCTCGAGCGGCTGTCGAAGGAGGGGGACGCCGGTCGCAAGAAAATCAACGAGTACACCCGCTATGCGACGGTGCTGATCTGTCTGGTGCAGAGTTGGGCCTACGTTGCTTTCCTTTCGTCGGCTCGTGTTGGCGACATGTCCCTGATCCAACCGAGCTTTCTCGTGGATGGGCGGCTGCCTTTGGTCTGGCAGCTTGTGGCGGTGATGACGATGACGGCGGGCACCATCTTTCTCATGTGGCTCGGTGAACAGATCGACGAATTTGGCATCGGCAATGGCATCAGCCTTTTGATCATGGCCGGCATTCTGGCGGCAATGCCCAGTGCGTTGGTCCAACTCGGGGGCGATACAAACTGGGAACTCGGTGGCGGTGGCGGCAAGATGGGCGTGGAAACATTGCTCGTGCTGGCGGCGCTCTTCGTGGGCGTTGTTGCGGGCGTGGTTTTCATGACACAGGGACAACGTCGCATCCCCACGCAGAGCGCCAAGCATGTACGCGGGCGTCGCGTCTATGGCGGGACCCGGCAGTATCTTCCGTTGAGGGTCAATCAGGCCGGGGTGATGCCGATTATTTTTGCGAGTTCCTTGCTCCTTTTCCCGCAGATGTTTTTCCAATATCTGCACAACGCCTACCCGGGCAACACGGTGCTGGGAGCGCTGCATGACTCGTTCACTCGGGGACAATCATTCCTCTACAACGTCTTGTACGTGGTGCTGATCTACTTCTTCTGCTACTTCTGGACGGCCATTACCTTCAATCCGAAGGAGATGGCAGACAACCTCAAGAACTTCGGTTCTTTCATCCCTGGTTACCGTCCGGGCAAACGCACGGCCGATTACCTGGAGCGGGTCATGGAGCGGATTACGTACGTCGGTGCCGGGTTTCTGGCGCTTGTCGCAGTGATCCCCACGATCGTGGGCGGGGCTCTCGGCATTCCTGCCCAGATAGCG
Organism: Pirellulales bacterium; assembly: GCA_044337765.1. Lineage (GTDB taxonomy): Bacteria > Planctomycetota > Planctomycetia > Pirellulales > UBA1268 > CAMCQY01. The sequence continues at coordinate 8,373 of JBIIMX010000019.1, forward strand.
AGTTTCTACGGCGGCACAGGTCTGCTGATCGCAGTGAGTGTCGCTTTTGATCTTGTTCAAAAGATCGACAGCCATCTTGTTATGCGGAACTACACGGGTCTCCTGGAAAAATCCTGACCTCAGGTGATGGCGGTAGGGCCGCTTGGTCTGCCTCCGCCGTTCACTTATGAGGATTCGCCATGCGGATCATCCTCATCGGACCTCCTGGGGCAGGCAAAGGCACGCAGTCTCAGCGGTTGGTCGAACTGTTGAAGGTGCCGCACCTCTCGACCGGCGAGATGCTGCGGGCGGCAGTGCGAGCGGGCACTCCCGAGGGGTTGCAGGCAGCCCAGGCGATGGAACAGGGCCAGTTGGTCCCCGACCCGCTGATCGTCGGCATGGTCACCCGGCGGCTCGAATCACAGGACTGCAGAAACGGTTGCCTGCTCGACGGATTCCCTCGGACGCTCCCCCAGGCGGCAATCCTGGACGACCTGCTCGAACGGCGTGCCATGAGTGTCGATGGCGTCATCGAACTGGCGGTGCCTCGGGACGAACTCATCCGTCGCATGTTGGCGCGGAGGCGGGCCGACGACGACCCGGAGATTTTTGCCCGGCGTATCGCCAGTTTTGAATTGCAGACCGCCCCGCTGCTCGCATACTACGAACGCCAGGGAAAACTTGCCTGCATCGATGGTCTGGGAACGGCCGATGAAATCTTTGACCGGGTGAAGGCTGCCATCACGCGGTTTGAAAGGACTGGCAAGGGGCGTTGAACCCCGCCCATCGACCGCCGCAGGTGCGGCCGGGGCCACTGATGCGGCGCGGCCGTCCGGCGGTATACTTGCGTCCGTTCCACGGTGCCGGCTTCGAATGGGCGGCGCTCTTCAGATCGCGGTGTTGGGTTCGGCGATCGTGGTGGATTGGCGTTCATGAGGTCGTGTCCCGGTTTTCCGTTTGTGGATATCTGAAGCGTGGTGAATCTTCGTTCGGCTCGTGAAATTGCCTTGATGAGACGGGCGGGTCTCGTAGTCTGGGGAGCGCACCAGGTCGCGTCGGCGCTGGTAAAGCCCGGGGTGACAACGGGGGAGATCGACCAGGCGGTCGACCGATTCTTCGCCGAGCACAACGCGATCGCCCTGTTCAAGGGCGTGCCGGGAAAGGTGCCGTTCCCTGCAGCCTGCTGCATTTCCGTCAACGACGAGGTGGTGCACGGCATACCAGGTCGACGCGTTCTGCTGTCGGGTGACGTGGTCAGCATCGACACGGGGTGCAGCGTCGGGGGATGGTGCGGCGATTCCGCCGTCACCCATCCGGTGGGAGAGGTTTCCCCGGAAGCCCAGAGATTGCTGGAATGCACCTCTGGCGTGCTGGCGTTGGCGATCCAGCTCATGGCCACGCGAAACCGCTGGAGCGACGTTGCCACCGAGATGGCGAAATTCGTGCGAGACTATGGGTTTTCGGTGGTCGAGAACTTTGTCGGCCACGGCATCGGCCGAAAAATGCACGAAGACCCGCAGGTCCCCAATTTCTGTTCGCCGGCGTTTCGCAAGAATCACGATTTTGAACTCGAACCCGGCCTGGTTCTGGCCGTGGAACCGATGGTCAACATCGGCACAAAGAAGGTGCGGGTTTTGTCGGATCACTGGACGCAGTCCACCGTTGACGGCCTCGCCAGTGCCCATTTCGAGCACACGGTCGCCATCACCGAAAACGGTCCCCTCGTGCTTACATCCCCCCCAAAGGACGGTGAGTCGATCGGGGCCGCCGTCTGACCGGCGGAGAACCAAGTCCGCACCATAAAATGCCCCGATTGCGTTTTTATGGCCGCTGCAATTGCCCCCCTTGTGAACGCCGGGGGGAGGATTCTATAGTCTAGGGCTTCCCCAACATCCCATTTCTATTTCTGTCGAAGGCGTGGTCGACCGTTGCCACGAACTTGTTCATGAAGGTTCGCGCCAGCGTCCGTCGTATGTGTGATAAGTGCAAGATTGTCCGCCGCCGTGGCGTGGTGGTCGTTGTTTGCGAGGATCCTCGCCACAAACAGCGGCAGGGATAGTGGCGGTGATAGTTATTGGGATGATGCCTGGGATGATGTTTTGCAAGGGCCGGCACGGGGTTGCTGGCGGCCAAGTGCCGCTCCAGCCTCCCGGAAGTGCCGCCGTTCCCGCGTTCCGTTGTACAGCCCTTTTCTTTGCTCTGGATTCCTGACATGCCTCGTCTCCTCGGCGTCGACATTCCATCGGAAAAAAAGACGATCTATTCGCTGCAGTATCTCTACGGCGTCGGGCCGCGGGTGGCTCGCGAACTTTGCCACAAGGCCGGCGTTGATCCGCTGAGCAATGCTCGTGATCTGCACGAGGATGAACTGGCCCGCATGGCTTCCTTGTTGGACAAGGATTATGTCGTCGAGGGTCAGTTGCGACGACAGGTCGCCCAAAACATTTCCCGCCTCAAAGACATCGCCAGCTATCGTGGTCTGCGGCATCGCCGTGGCCTGCCCGTGCGGGGGCAGCGGACTCGCACCAACGCACGGACCCGAAAGGGCCCGAAGAAAACGGTCGCCGGCAAGAAGGGTGTCAAGGACCTCAAGTAGCAGCCGGCCGCGGCCCGCTCCCTTGTCGGTCTGCGGAGTCTTCTGGATCAACCATTTACCGTCTTCTTCGATTTCCTTACTGCGTCCGCTTCAAGCATTGCATTCGTTCTCATTTCGGCCTCTTCCTTTCTGAGATTCAGCAGCACACATGTCCAAGGTCGCCAAAGCCAAGAAAAAAAGCGTTTCGGCTGGAATTGCCTACATAAACGCCAGTTTCAACAACACCACGGTCACGATCACCGATTCGCGTGGTGACACGCTCTGTTGGGCGAGTGGTGGGACCTGCGGATTCAAGGGCAGTCGCAAGGGCACCCCCTTTGCCGGCCAGTGCGCCGCGCAGCAGGCCGCGGAAAAGGCTGCCAAGTACGGCGTCAAGGATCTCGAGGTTCGGGTCTGCGGGCCTGGGAGCGGTCGCGAGAGTGCAATCACTGCTCTCACGGCGGCGGGCATGAACGTCAAGAGCATCGAGGACATCACGCCCCTGCCTCACAACGGCTGTCGTCCGCCAAAGAAGCGGCGGGTCTGACGTCTGGTCGGTCTGTTTTTCGTAGCACTCACAACACATCACTTCCCGGGATTGCCGGGGCAAACACTCAGAAGAGCGAAGCGATTTCATGGGACGCATTACAGGGCCTGTCTGCCGACTCTGCCGCCGCGACGGACTCAAGCTGTTTTTGAAGGGCAGTCGTTGCGATACGCCGAAGTGCGCGTTTGAGCGTCGGGCCACGCCTCCGGGCATGGTGCAGAAGCGACGTTCCAAGCCCACCGAGTACGGCATCCACCTCCGCGAGAAGCAGAAGGTCAAGCATTACTACGGTGTGCTCGAGCGGCAGTTTCGCACCTACTTTGCCCGTGCCGAGCGCGGCAAGGGTAATACGGGCGAATCGCTGATGTCGCTTTTGGAGCGTCGCCTCGACAACGTTGTGCACAGGCTCGGTTTTTCGCCCTCGCGAGCCGGGGCCCGGCAGTTGGTGATGCACGGCCACATTACGATCAATGGTCGGCGGGTCGACGTGCCGAGCTACCTTGTCAGGGCAGGTGATGTCGTGCGGGTCAAGAATCGCAAGCCGAGTCTGCAGCTCGTTCATGCGGCCCTGGCCGAGTTCCGGCGGGACGTGCCCGATTTCCTCTCGCGGAATGAAGGTGGCGTGCCTGAAGGTCGTGTCGATCGGCTGCCTGTCTCAGACGATGTTTCCATCCCAGTGCAGGCGAATCTGATCATCGAGCTCTGCTCGAAGTAGTTTCAGTCTTCATTCCAATCGCAGTCCAAAATCGCAGTCATTCTCGCGTTCAAAACTTGTGGAATGCGGTCGCTTGTGTGGCGACTTCATTCGTAGCACCGTTTCCCACCGTTTCTCTTCAGTTGTGGCAAGAAGGAGTTCCGCATGCATATTCGTTGGCGAGGCCTTGAGCTGCCCGGCTCGGTTGTGCCCGATCAAAAGACGCTTACGGGAACCTATGGAAAGTTCGTTGCCGAGCCGTTCGAGCGGGGGTTCGGTACGACCGTGGGCAACAGCCTGCGTCGCGTATTGCTGTCGAGCCTCGAGGGGAGTGCGGTTACCCAGATCAAGCTGGCAGGAGCGCTGCACGAGTTCACCACCATCAAGGGTGTGCTCGAGGACGTCACCGACATCGTGCTCGCCGTCAAGAGCCTGGTGGTGAAGAACCATAGCGAATCCACGCGGGTGATCCGGGTCGAGCGGAGCACGAAGGGTCCGATCACTGGTGGAGATGTCATCACCGATGACGCCGTCGAAGTGGTCAACAAGGATCTGGTGCTGGCCACGCTGACTGATGACGTGCCGTTCGAACTGGAGATGGTCGTCGAGAATGGTCGCGGCTACGTTCCCTCGAGCGAGCACAGCCAGGTCTCGCAGGAAATCGGAATCATTCCGGTCGACGCCGTCTTCAGCCCCGTTACCCGTGTCAAGTACGAGGTCGAGGAGACCCGCGTCGGCCAAAAGACGAATTACGATCGGCTGACGCTCGAGATTTGGACGAACGGCACCGTGACCCCAGAAATGGCGTTGGTTGAAGCCGCCAAGATTCTTCGCAAGCATCTCAATCCGTTCGTCGGATACTCCAAGCCCGGTCCTACGGTCAGCCTGGCGGCGCCGGGTGGCGTGCTGGCGATCGAGGCGCCTCTGGAAAGCCGGCTGGGCATGCTCGTGTCCGACCTGCGGCTGTCGTTGCGAGCCAGCAACTGTCTTGAGGAGGCGGGAATCGCCACGCTGCGTGAACTTGTCTCCCGCTCCCGTGAGGAACTGCTCGAGTTGCGAAACTTTGGCGATACCACACTGGAGGAGATTGAAGCCAAGCTGCGGGAGCACGGCATGCATCTCGGCATGTCGACGCCTGCCGCTTCCGAGGCTTGATCCTTTGGAATTGTTTGCGTCCGCGGCTGGCGGATGCTGTTTCGTCCGGTTCATTCCCATTCAGTCCAGCTTCGTTCAGCTGACTCCCGAACACACCCGAGACCGTTGAGGATCACCCATGCGTCACCGTCGTAAAGGCCGCGTACTCGGCCGTAGTCCCTCCCATCAGCGGGCGCTGCTTCGGAATCTTGCCTCCGCCCTGATGCTCACCGAGCGCGATGCCGAGGCCGGGGAGGTGGGGGCACCCAAGGTGGCGGGTCGGATCATCACCACCGTGGCGAAGGCCAAGGAGGTGCGGCCTCTGGTGGAACGCTGCATCACGATCGCCAAACGGGGCCTTGTGTCGCTGGAGCAGGCGCGTGCATTCGGTACGACCGCCGACCGTGATTCCGCCGAGTGGAAGAAGTGGCGGACAAGCGGGCAGTGGTCGCAGTGGGCGAAGGCGGTTTCTCCCGCCGTTGCAGCCCGCCGACGCGTCGTGCAGTTGCTGGGCGACAAGCAGGCCGCTCGGATCGTCTTTGAAAAGATTGCCCCCCGGTACGTCGATCGGCCCGGCGGCTACACCAGGATTCTCAAGCTGGCGACGCCCCGGTTGGGCGATGCAGGACCGCGAGCCCTGCTGGAATTCGTCGGCTCGGAAGTGGCGGCAGGCCGTTCCCAGAAGCCAAAGGTCGAGTCTGCACGGCCTGCCAGGACCTGATTCGGCTCGGCCGGAACAGCTGTTTTCAGGCCCGCAGCCTGGCTCGGCGAAAATCGGCTGGGGCACGCGAGACGTCGCTTCCTGGCGGGTTGTTGGCCCGCTGATTTTTTCGGGAATAGGCTGAACGCCCAACTGCGAATAGACTGCCAGTAGGCAGTGGTCGCGGTCTCTCCTCGCCGGTTGGCGGGTGGGATGCGAAACACGCAGGCTCCCGCGGAGGGTTCCGTCATGGTTTCGAACAGGTTCTCGGGCACGTCCTCGCGTGGAACACGGGCGGATGGATCGTCGCTGCCAGGTCGGCGGCCGTCATTCGGGCCAATGCTCAACGCGTGTGCGTGGATGTGGCTTTGCGGTTGGGCGCTGATCTCAGCCGGTGTGCAGGCTGCCGGCCCGGCGGAAAACGAGCACTTTGGCATCCCCCAGGTGAAGTTCATCAATGAACAGATCTCTGCCGGCTGGACGGATGCCGGACTGAAGCCCTCCGAGGCAGCGACCGATGGCGAATGGTGCCGTCGGGTGTATCTCGATGTCGTTGGGCGGATCCCGTCGCTCGGCGAAATGCAGGCGTATGTCGCCGATTCGTCTCCGACAAAGCGGGCGGTTCTCGTGGACCGTCTCCTCGGCGACGAATTCATCGACGACTATGCGAGGAACTGGACCGATATCTGGACATCTGTGCTGATCGGTCGCGATGTTGAGAACGACATGGTGAGCCGCCCAGGCATGAGGCAGTACCTGCGGCGATCGTTTTCCAAGAACGTCCCGTACGACCGCTTCATGGAGGAACTTGTCACCGCCACGGGGGCCAACGCCAATCGCAAGGACGTGAATGATTTTAACGGTGCCGCCAATTTCCTCAGCGGCAAGATGGAAGAAAACGGCGTTCAGGCCACCGCCAAGACTGCCCAGATCTTTCTTGGGATGCAGGTTCAGTGCACGCAGTGCCACAATCATCCGTTCAACAAGGGAAAGCAGAACCAGTTTTGGGAGCTGAATGCCTTCTTTCGACAGGTGCGGTCGCTGCGGCGATTTGGCGGCACGAGGGACATCCAGTGGATCGAAATGGTGGACGAAGATTTTCCGGGCGAGGGCGGAAATGCCGAAGAGGCCGAACTCTATTACGAATTGCGAAATGGCCTGATGAAGGTGGCCTATCCGGTGTTCGTGGATGGAACTGAGATCTCGCGGACAGGCTATGTGCCGCGCAAGGTCGAGGGGGAGGGGCAGATCGGGGCCAACCGCCGTCAGGAATTGGCCAACCTCATCAAGGCCAGCCCGCTGATGCCCAAGGCGATCGTCAACCGAATGTGGGGGCACTTCCTCGGGTATGGCTTCACGAGGCCGATCGACGACCTCGGCGAGCACAATCCGCCGTCGCATCCGGAACTGCTCGACGGGCTCGCCGAGCGGTTCAGGGAACAGAGCTTTGACCTGAAGGAACTGATCCGTTGGATCGTGCTCTCCCGGCCTTATGCGTTGTCGAGCAAGGCGTCCAAGGGCAATGCTCGTGACGATCCATCGTTGGGCGAAAAACCGAAGTTCACCCACTTTTATCTGCGGCAGATGCGGGCGGAGGACCTCTACGAATCACTGCTGATCGCCACGGAGGCCGATCAATCCCGCGGGGGCGAAGAAGCAGCCAAGAAAAAGGACGAGTGGCTCTCGCAATTCATCATCGCCTTCGGCACGGATGAAGGCGACGATGCCACCACATTCAACGGCTCGATTCCCCAGGTCTTGATGATGTTCAACGGCGATCTGATCAAGAAAGCTACCAATACGGGGAAGGGCGGGTTTCTGGATCGCGTGGCAAGTAGCGACATGAAAAATGCCGCGAAAATCACCACCCTCTACCAGTCAGCGTTGTCGCGAAATCCGTCGACCAAGGAAATCTCTGCGGCAAACGACATGCTCGTCGCCCGCAAGGGCGATGCCATCGGTGCCCTTCAGGACATCTGGTGGGCGGTGCTCAATTCCAATGAGTTCATCATCAATCACTGAATCAACCCATCCGTGCGAACGAGTCCAACGAGGAACCATGACCATGTCCAGCATGTTTGATCTTCCGGCCGGCATGAATCGCCGCCACTTCATGAGCCATCTGGCGGGCGCTGCGGCGATGGCCGCTCCGGCAACGGCATTCACCAGTTCGCTGCTGGCCAACGCGACCGAACTGAAGAAGCGGCACAAGGCCGCGATTCTGCTCTGGATGGGTGGTGGCCCCAGCACGATGGACATCTGGGACCTCAAGCCCGGCGCGCCGACGGGCGGCCAGTTCAAACAGATATCGACCAGTGCCGACGGCGTTGCCATCTGCGAGCACATGCCGCTGATGGCCCAGCAGATGCACCATATGTCGATCGTGCGTTCGATGAGCACCCGTGAGGCCGATCACATGCGGGGCCGCTACTACATGCACACCGGCTACGTGCCCAATCCGAATGTGGAACACCCTGGCTACGGCTCCGTCATCGCCCACGAGCTTGCCGAGCAGGTGGCCGGCCTCGAAATTCCACCGTTCGTGTCTGTTGGCAGCGGCAGCGTCGGCCCCGGCTTTCTGGGCATGACGTGGGCTCCGTTCGTGGTCGATTCCAACGGCAATGTCCGCAATCTCGACATGGGCATCGATCCCGCCCGGCTCGACCAGCGGTTGAAGATGCTCGAGACGATCGAAAACCGATTCATCGGCGAGAAGCGGGGCGGTTCGGCCGAGGACCACAAGAAGGTGATCGACAAGACCGTCAAGCTGATGACGAGCAAGCAGATGGAGGCCTTCAAGGTGTCGAAAGAGCCGAAGGAAATGCAGGAGAAGTACGGCACGACCGGGTTCGGTCGGGGCTGCCTGCTGGCCCGGCGGCTCGTCGAAGCCGGTGTGCCGTTCGTCGAGGTCGATCTCGGCGGCTGGGACATGCACGCCGACATCTTCCAGACGCTGTCGGATCGGAAGCTGCCCGAACTCGACAAGGCGATGGGGGCACTGGTGAGCGACCTGGCCGATCGCGGCATGCTCGACGACACCGCCATCATCTGGATGGGTGAATTCAGCCGCACTCCCAACATCAACGGCGGAGGCGGTCGCGATCACTGGGCACGCAGCTGGAGCGTGGTGGTGGGCGGCGCCGGCTTCAAGCGGGGTGTGGTCGTAGGCGAGACCAGTTCCGACGGTAAAGAGGTGGTCACCGAGCCCTACTCTTCGCAGGACGTGATGGCGAGCGTGCTCAAGTCGCTCGGGATCGGCCTCGAGACCACCTTCACTGCCAAGAATGGCCGGCCCATGAAGATCGCCAACTCCGGCAAGGTGATCAAGGAGCTGTTCACCTGAGCATCCCGCCGGTAGGTCAGGCGGGCAGCGTCGTTCGCGTTTCCGGAACGGTGCGGCCCGTGCTGCACCTCGTATGGCCGGTGCTCCTGGAGCAGTTGTTAGGGCTTTCCGTCGGCTTCACCGACAAGTGGCTGGCCGGCAATCTGCTGGAAGGCGTTGAGCCCTTGGCGGCAGTGGGGCTCGTCGCCTATTGCCTCAGCTTTTTGCCGGGGCTGTTCGCGATTCCGGCAGTCGCGGCCACGGCGATCGTGTCGCGGAGCGTGGGGGGCGGCGATCTTGCCGGCGCCCGGCGGGCGGCCGCTCAGGCGTTGCTTTTGGCCGCATTGATAACAGCGGCCGTGCTCTGCCTGGTGGCGGGGTTTGGAAATATGTTCGTGGAGGCGCTCGGTCTTCCCTCCGGAAGCACGGCGTTGGCCTTGCGGTATCTCGCGATCGTCCTGCCGGCCCTGCCAGCGATGATGATCATCCACGTCGGCGTGGCTGTGCTCCGCGGCGCAGGTGACATGTGGGCCGGCCTGCTCGCCATGTCGGTGGTCAATCTCGTGAACGCCGCGGCGAGTTTTGCCCTGGCGGTGGGAGCGGCAGGGCTGCCGCGGCTGGGCTGGGAGGGGCTGGCATGGGGAACGACCATCGGCTACTGCCTGGGGGCCGGCTGTGTGATCGGATTGCTCGGCCGACGGAAGGGAGGCCTGCGGCCCTGCCTGGCGGACTGGCTGCCCGACGGAAGCTGGATGATGCGCATGCTGCGCGTGGGCGTTCCCGCAGGCGTGGATGCCGTTGCCAACGCGTGTTGTCATCTGGCATTCCTGTCGATCGTCAATCGGCTCGGCGACGTCGCCGCGGCCGCCCACTCCGTGGCCATCACGATCGAGTCGCTCGCCTTCCTGCCGGGGAGCGCGTTCATGGTGGTGGCCGCCACGCTCGCCGGGCAGTTTCTGGGGGCGGGCGACGAACGCCGGGCAAGACGCAGCGTGTGGCAGGCGGCCATCGCCTGCATGACGCTGATGTCGGCCGCCGGTCTCGTGTTTCTTGCGACGGCCGACGGGCTGGCCGCCTGGTTCGTCGGGGGCGGCTCCCGGCAGCCCGAAGTGGCCCGTTTGACCGCCCAACTCGTCCGCATCGTCGCGTTCGCCCAGCCGCCCCTGGCGCTCCTGATGGTGTTTTCCGGGGGGCTGCGGGGAGCCGGTGCCACCCGTGTTCCGCTGGCAGTCAATGTGCTGGGCATGCTTGTTGTCCGGCTTCCGCTGGCGGTGTTTCTGACGCGGGATTCGGTCACTCTCCCGGCCGGGATGGGCACCATCCCCGGCCTGGGACTGGAAGCGATCGGCGCGTGGTACGCGATGGCAGCCGACCTGACGGTCCGCGGCCTGGCGATGCTCATCATCTTCACACGCAAAAACTGGTCGCGTGTCAGGGTGTGATTGCCATGGCCCCCGGCGTCACGAACGCTACACTCTTTCTCAGAGGCGGTCGATGAGTGCCGCTCCCCATGCAGCGTGCTGAGAGGGCCGTCGATGGCAGCAGCAGATCTCGACGTCGAACACTGGAGCACAGCCGACGCGGCTGATCTCTACGAGGTGGCCCGCTGGGGCAACGGCTATTTCTCGGTGGGGCCCACCGGCCACCTGCTGGTCCACCCCGACAAGAATCCAACCAAGAGCATCGATCTCAAGCAACTTGTCGACCGCCTGCAGATCCGCGGCATCGACCTGCCGATTCTGCTCCGATTCGCCGAGATCCTCGAGCACCGGTTGGGGGAGATCCACGGGGTGTTCGCATCGGCCATGAAGGAGAGCGGGTATCGGGGCGATTATTGCTGTGTCTATCCGGTAAAGGTCAACCAGCAGCGGCAGGTGGTGGAGGAGGTGCTCAAGTTCGGCCGGCCCTATCGCTTCGGACTCGAGGCGGGCAGCAAGCCGGAGCTGTTGGCGGTGATCGCACTCGCCGACAACGACACCCCGATCATCTGCAACGGTTTCAAGGATGCCGAGTTCATCGAGACGGCGATGCTCGCGCAGAAGATCGGTCGGCACATCATCCCGGTCGTGGAGCGATTTTCCGAACTGCATCTCGTGCTCGAATATGCCGAGAAACTCGGCGTGCGGCCACGGATCGGCATGCGGGTGAAGCTCG
>JBIIMX010000287.1:0-4667 GCA_044337765.1 Pirellulales bacterium
GGAGCAGGCCAAACGGGATGGGAATGACAAGAACAGGCTGCGGGACTATTTCCGGACCAAGGTCACGCGGCTGTTCCTGGCGGAGAGCGAAGGTCTCGCCAAGGCCGAGAAAGAACGCAAGGATTTTTACGAGCCGCTGGCCAAGTGCCTCGTCAGCGTCCACACCGAAAAACCTCGGACGGTCCGCATCTTGCCCCGGGGCAACTGGATGGACGAGACGGGCGAGGTGATAAAGCCGGCGTTCCCCGCCTCCCTTCCGCAGCCCACGATTCAAGGCCGAGAGCCCACGCGTCTCGATCTGGCACGATGGCTCGTCTCCCGCGACAACCCTCTGACCGCGCGGGTCGTGATGAACCGGCTCTGGAAGCAGTTCTTCGGCACGGGGCTCTCGAAGGTTCTCGACGACCTGGGAGCGCAGGGCGAGCCGCCCCCCAATCCGCAACTGCTCGACTGGCTGGCCTGCGAATTCATCGATTCCGGGTGGAACATGAAGCACATGGTCCGCACGATCGTCACGAGCCGGACGTACAGGCAGACCTCCGTCGCGTCGCCCCAGCTGATGGCCGCCGATCCTTACAATCGCGAACTGGCGCGGCAATCGGCCTACCGCGTCGATGCCGAGTGCGTCCGCGATGCGGCACTCTCGTTCTCCGGCCTGCTCGTCCCCGCGATCGGCGGCCCGAGCGTGAAGCCCTACCAACCGGAGGGCTATTGGGAAAATCTCAATTTTCCGGTGCGGACCTACCCGGCCGACTCGGGAGAGAAACAGTATCGCCGCGGGCTCTACACCTGGTGGCAGCGGTCGTTTCTCCATCCGAGCATGCTTGCATTCGACGCACCGAGCCGGGAGGAATGCTGTGCCGAGCGGGGTCGCTCCAACATCCCCCAGCAGGCGCTCGTGCTGCTGAACGATCCCAGCTACGTCGAGGCCGCGAGGAGCCTGGCTGCCCGGGTCCTGAAGGAATGCAATGGCTCCGCGGAAGAACGCGTTGCCTGGGCATGGCGGCTGGTGCTGCAGCGGCTGCCACGGATCGAGGAAATGGAGACCGTGATGCCGCTGCTGCGAGCGCACCTCGACCACTACAAGGCGAGTCCCGCCGCGGCCGATGAACTGCTCAAGACCGGCCTGGCCGCGATCCCGGCCGATCTCGATAAAGCCGAACTGGCGGCCTGGACCCACGTGGCCCGAGTGCTCCTGAATCTCCACGAAACAATCACGAGGCCATGAGCATGAAACGGACGCACACCGGTGGCAGGACTGTCGGCGAGCACAACGCGATCGCCCGCCGGGCCTTCCTCGGCACGACGGCGCAGGGCGTCGGCGCAGTCGCCCTGGCGTCGCTTTCCGATCCACGACTGCTGCAGGCGGCCCCGCTCCGCGGGGTGCTGGAAAAGCCTCCGCTTCCGCAGCGGGCCAGGCGGGTGATCTGGCTGACCATGGCCGGTGGCCCGTCGCATCTGGAGACCTTCGACCACAAGCCGAAGCTGGCGGAACTCGACGGCAAGCCGATGCCGGAGAGCATGACAAAGGGCCAGCAGCTCGCGCAGTTGCAGGGGGCAAAGCTGACCTGCTTCGGACCGCAGCATCCCTTCTCGAAGATGGGGCCCAACGGCACCGAGATCTGTTCGCTCTTTCCGCATATCGGCTCGGTCCTCGGCGATATCTGCCTGATCCGTTCGATGACAACCGACGCCATCAATCACGACCCGGCCCACATGTTCATGAACACCGGGTCGCAGATCGCCGGCCGGCCCAGCATGGGATCATGGGTCACCTACGGACTCGGAAGCGACGCGGCCGACCTGCCCGGATTCGTGGTGCTCACGTCGCTGGGGCGGGGCGGTCAAAATCAGCCGATCGCGGCGCGGCAGTGGTCCAGCGGCTTCCTGCCAAGCAAATACCAGGGGGTGCAACTGCGAAGCAAAGGGGATTCCGTGCTCTACCTCGGCAATCCCGCCGGAGTGACCCGCGAGCGACAAGGGGCAGACATCGCCGCGATCAACGCGATCAATGCCCAGCACGACGCGCTCACGGGCGATCCCGAGATTGCCACGCGGATCGCCCAGTATGAGATGGCCTTCGCGATGCAGGCCAGCGTGCCCGACCTGATGGACACGAAGAACGAGAGTGCCAAGACGCTCGAGCTCTACGGCTGCCAGCCCGGCGACGGCTCGTTCGCCTCGAACTGCCTGCTCGCACGGCGTCTGGCCGAACGGGGCGTGCGGTTCATCCAGCTCTACCACAAGGACTGGGACCACCACGGCGGCGTGAAGGACGGCGTTCGGCTCAAGGCCGAGGAAATCGACCGGGCGTGCATGGCGCTGATCACAGACCTCAAGGATCGCGGCATGCTCGACAGCACGATCGTGGTCTGGGCCGGCGAATTCGGAAGGACTCCCATGTCGCAGGGCGGCAGCGGTCGCGACCATCACAACAAGGCGATGAGCGTCTGGCTGGCGGGCGGCGGGATCAGGGGTGGGCTCGTCTACGGCGCGAGCGACGAACTTGGCTACGCGGCGGTCGACAACGTCTGCACGGTCCACGACCTGCATGCCACGATGCTGCATCAGCTCGGCATCCAGCACGATGCGTTCAGCGTCAAATTCCAGGGTCTCGACGCGAAGCTGACCGGCGTCGAGGGCGCCAATGTCCTGAAGGATATTCTCGCATGAATCGCGCCTGGATGTTTCTGCATCGTGCCGGAGTGGTGATGGCGGGCCTCTTCATGGGCACTCTCGTCGCGTTCACGGGCATTCTGGTCGCGGCGCCGCCGGCGGCCACCGCGGATGCGCCGCCGTCGTTCACCCGCGACATCAAGGGGCTTCTCTCCAACCGCTGCGTGCGGTGCCACGGGCCGGACGCGGGTTCACGGCATGGCGGCGGCGATGACGGCCTGCGGCTCGACACGTTTGCGGGGGCCACGGCCGATCTGGGCGGCCACGCCGCGATCGTGCCGGGCCGGCCCGACGAGAGTGAGATCATCGCCCGGATCACGTCCGACGACCCCGACCTGATGATGCCGCCGCCCGATGCGGGCGACCGCCTGCCGGCGAAGCAGGTCGAGCTCTTGAAACGCTGGATCACCGCCGGCGCGACCTACGAGCCTCACTGGGCGTATGTCGCGCCGAAGCGGCCGACGGTGCCAGTGGTCAAGAACGCGTCCTGGCCGAGGAACGACATCGATCGCTTCATCCTCGCCCGGCTGGAGGCGGAGGGGCTCTCGCCTCAGCCCGAGGCCGATCGAGCCACGCTTGCCCGCCGGCTCGCTCTCGACCTCACGGGACTTCCATTGAACCCGGATGAGATCGACGCCTTCGTGGCAGACCGCGATCCCGATGCGGTTGAACGACTTGCCGAGCGGCTGCTCTCCCACGACGGCTACGGCGAACACATGGCCAGGCAATGGCTCGATCTCGCCCGTTATGCCGACAGCGCGGGCTATGCCGATGATCCGCCACGCACGATATGGGGTTGGCGAGACTGGGTGGTCAGGGCGTTCGACGCCAACATGCCGTTCGACCAGTTCACGGTCCGCCAGATCGCAGGCGACCTGCTGCCGAATGCCTCGCTCGACGACAGGGTGGCCACCGCCTTCCACCGCAACACGCTCACCAACAGCGAGGGCGGCACGATCGACGAGGAGTTCCGGTCGGTGGCGATCGTCGACCGCGTGAACACCACGATGAGCACCTGGATGGGCACGACGATCGCGTGCTGCCAGTGCCATGACCACAAGTACGACCCGCTCTCACAACAGGAATACTTCGGCCTCTACGCGATCCTGAACAACACGGCCGACAGAGACCTCAAGGACGAGACACCCGTCGTGAGGATTCCCTGGGAGCCGATCGATTCCCGACGGGCGGAGATCGAGCAGGAGATCAGCGCGATCGAGCGACAGATACCGCCGAAGCCGAAGGATGCGGTGGAGCCGCCGGAATTTCGTCCGGTCCGCGACCTCGTCAAGGGATTGCGGAAAAAGCTCGACGACGAGAAACCCGCCAGCGTGCCGGTGCTCGAGGAATTGGTTGGCGACAAGCGGCGGGTCACGAATCTCCAACTCCGCGGCAACTGGCAGGATCTGGGGCCCGTGGTGGCCGAGGCGGTGCCGGCCGTGTTTCCAAGGCCAGAGGTGCCGGAGGGTGGCCGCCTCGACCGCATGCTCCTGGCACAGTGGCTCGTGGACCCGCGAAATCCGCTCACGGCCCGCGTGGTCGCCAACCGCCTCTGGGAACGTCTCTTCGGCATCGGCATCGTCTCGACCAGCGAGGAGTTTGGCAGTCAGGGTGAGCTGCCGAGCCATCCGGAACTGCTCGACTGGATGGCCGTCGAACTGGTCGATAACGGCTGGGATCTGAAAGCCCTCATCCGGCTCATGGTCACGAGTGCCGCCTACCGCCAGACATCGAAGGCTTCGGCGGATCTCATCTCACGCGATCCCGAAAACCGGCTCGTGGCCTGCGGGCCCCGGGTCCGGCTGGCGGCCGAGGTGATCCGCGATCAGGCGCTCGCCGCGTCGGGCCTGCTCGCGAGGAAGAAGGGCGGTCCGAGCGTGCATCCCCCGCAGCCGAACCTTGGCCTGAACGCGGCGTTCGGTGGTGGCATCGACTGGAAGACGAGTGCCGGAGAAGACCGCTACCGCCGCGCCCTCTACACGACCTGGCGG
>JBIIMX010000236.1:0-5352 GCA_044337765.1 Pirellulales bacterium
GTCTTCCATCCCCTCGAGTCGCCGGACCACGTCGAGCGGGCTCGACTTCACCAGATGCGAACCTGCCGGATCGGCCTCGCCGACGGCCGTCTCGGCCTCGAGCCCGAAGGCATGGTGCACCGCCTCCACGGCCGCGGCACCATCCTTGCGATCGACGAGCACCGAAATCTTGATCTCGCTGGTCGTGATCATCCGCACGTTGATTTTCTCACGCGACAGCGCCGAGAACATCCGTCCCGCGACCCCTTCGGCATGCGCCATGCCGACGCCCACGACCGAGACCTTCGCCAGTGCGGCATCATGCGACACGCCGGTGGCCCCGAGTTGCTGTGCGACCCGGTTGGAGAGGGCGAGTGATTCGGCCAGATCGTCTGCCGGCACCGTGAAGGAGATGTCGGCCTGCCCCGCCTGTCCGACGTTTTGCACGATCATGTCGACGGCGATGCCAGAGGCGGCAAGCTGCGAGAAAAGCGCATGGCTCGACCCCGGCTGGTCAGGGACATTTTCCAGCGTGATCCGGGCCTCGTCCTTCGCGAGCGCCACGCCGCTGGCGGGCCGCGGCGTCGATTCCTCGGCGGCCAAGATCACCGTGCCCGGCATGTCCTTGAAGCTCGACCGCACGAGCACCTTGACGCCGAACTTCTTGGCGAACTCGATCGACCTGGAGTGCATCACGCCTGCGCCCAAGCTCGCGAGTTCCAGCATCTCGTCGTAGCTGATCGACGCGAGGCGGCGGGCCTTCGGGAGCATCCGCGGGTCGGTCGTGTAGATGCCGTCGACGTCTGTGTAGATCTCGCAGAGATCGGCGTCGAGAACGGCGGCAAGCGCTACGGCGGTCGTGTCGGAGCCGCCGCGGCCGAGCGTGGTGATGTTGCCGTTTTGATCGATGCCCTGGAAGCCGGCGGCAATCACGATCGCGCCGTCATCGAGCAGTTTCTTCACGTGGTCGGTCGAGATCGACTTGATGCGGGCCTTCGTGTGCGTCGAGTCGGTGCGGATGCCAATCTGGGCGCCGGTCAGGCTGACCGCCTTGTGGCCGAGCGACTGGATCGCCATCGCGAAGAGCGCAACGCTCACCTGTTCGCCGGTGGAGAGGAGCATGTCCATCTCGCGGGCGCTCGGCCGCTCCGAGATCTGCTTGGCGAGGTCGACGAGCACGTCGGTCTGGTGGCCCATGGCGCTGACGACGACCACCACCTGATGGCCGGCCTGCTGCCGCGCGATCGCCTTCTGCGCGGCCGCCAGGATCTTCTGGGGATCAGCCACGCTCGTCCCGCCAAACTTCTGCACCACGAGGGCCATCGACATGTTCTCCCTGCGCCGCCTGGGCGCGATTGGTCCGGTCAACTGGTTCGCAAAAAATCGCCCATCAGCTTCCAGCCCGGCAGGATGGAAGCCCCGCCGGCGGCGGCTGCGATTTCGTCGTAGGTCTTTTGGCCGTTCGGCTGAACGCCGCTGCCGGCCATCACGAACGGCACTGGGCCGCGTGAATGGGTCTTCGTCGTGATGAACGTCGGATGATCAGGGCAGACGAGGATGCGGTGCTCCGGCACGCCCGCGAGGTGCTCCGCGATCGGCTTCACGATCTTGGCGTCGATCTCCTCGATCGCCTTCACTTTTTCCACCGCGTCGCCCTGGTGGCTCGCCTCGTCCGGCGCCTCGACATGCACGCAGACGAGGTCCGCCGTGGCCAACTCGGCGATCGCCGCCCGGCCCTTCGCGGCGTAGTCGGTATCGAGGTAACCGGTCGCACCCGCCACCTCCAGCCGCTTCCAGCCGGCCAGGGAGGCCAGCCCGCGGAGGAGATCCACGGCAGTGATCATCGTGCCCTGCGTTCCGTACTTCTTCGTGAATGGCTCCATCGCCGGTGCTCGGCCCACGCCCCAGAGCCAGACATGCGTGGCAGGCCGCTTGCCGGCCGCTATCCGCGCGGTGTTGACAGGATGTCCGGCCAGCCAGATGGCGCTCCTCGACATGATCTCGGTGAGCAGTCGGCTGCCGGTGCCGCGGGGGAAGGAATCGGCCACCGATTTGTCCATCAGGTCGTGCGGCGGCGTCGCCCGCAGGTCGGCCCCCAGCGGGGCGGCCGTGCCGGGAGCGCCGCGATACAAAAGCAGATTGCGGTAGCTGACGCCCGGCTTGAATTCCCAAACGCGGGCCAGTTCTGGGAAATCGGCCGCCAGTCCCCGCTGGGCCGCGGCAAGGAGTTCCGTGCCCTCCTGCGTCGAGATGTGGCCCGCTGTGAAATCCTCCATCAGGGCGTCGCTTCCGCCGTCGCTGGCTGTGGCGTTCGGTCGGATCGTGACGAGGTTGCACCGCACGGCCCAGTCATCGGGACCGAGCGTGATCCCTTGGGCGGCGGCTTCGAGCGGCGCACGACCGGTGAAGTAGACGAGCGGGTCGTACCCCAAAAGGCTCATGCAGGCCACCTCCGACCCCGGCGGCAGGCTGTCGGGCACATGGTTGGTGAGCCCTACGCGGCCGCGTGCGGCGAGCGCATCCATCGCGGGGGTGCGGGCCGCCTGAAACGGCGTTTTGCCACCGAGGGAAGCCTGCGGGGCATCGGCTGCACCGTCGGGAATCACGATCACGTATTTCATGTTGAACCCTTTTGTTTCGCTTGCTCTTCCAGAGCCTATTCCTCGAGCACGCTGAGACAGACGCTCGTGCCTCGGACAACGTCGGACGTGTCGATCGCGGCGACGGCCCGCTGCACGGCCGCAGAGTCGCAGGCGTGCGTCATGATCACCAGTGGCACGCCGGCCTCCGACGAGTCAGGGACGTCATGCTGGATGACCGATGCGATGGAGATGCCGTGCTCGCCGAGCGTGCCGGTGATCTTCGACAGCACGCCCAGTTGATCCTTGACGCGGATACGCAGAAAGTGTCGCTCGTTGGCGGCCGTATCGCTGATCTTTGCAGCGGGCGAGTCGGACTCCAAGACGCCTGTGGTGCGGAAGGTGATCGCCGCGCGGCCGACGACCGTGTCGATGATGTCGGCTACGACGGCCGAGGCGGTCGGCATCTGACCCGCGCCGAGACCATGGAAGAACATCCGCCCCACGGCATCCCCCACGATGCTGACGGCGTTGTAGGCGCCGCGGGTTTCGGCCAGTGGCGTGCCGATTTTGACGAGTGCCGGTGCCACCCGCATCGCGAGCCGGCCATCGTTCCTGCTGGCCACCGCGACGAGTCGGATTCGGTAGCCGAGTTCAGCCGCGTAGTTCAGGAGGTCGAGGTCGAGGCCGTCGATGCCGGTCCGCGGGATATCGGCCCACGGCACCCAGACGCCGAACGCGAGGTGGGCGAGAATCGCCAGTTTCTGCGTGGCGTCGGTGCCGTCAACGTCCATGGAGGGATCGGCCTCGGCGAATCCCTTCGCCTGGGCAAGCGCGAGCACTTCTGCGTAGTTGGCACCGTCTTCTTCCATCCGCGTCAGGATGAAGTTGCTTGTGCCGTTCAAAATGCCGCGGATCGACTCGATGCGATTGGCGGCGAGGCACTCCCCGATAGCGGCCACGATCGGGATGCCGCCGGCCACGGCCGCCTCGAAGGCGATCGATCGGCCCAGCGTGCGGGCCAGTTCGAAAAGTTCAGGTCCATGCTCGGCGAGCAGCGCCTTGTTGGCGGTGACCACGTCCTTCCCGTTCTTGAGCAGTTCGATCATCATCGATCTCGCGGGCTCGAGCCCACCGACGAGCAGGACCGCCACGGAGATCGAGGGATCTTGCGAGATGTCGCGGATGTCCGACGAGATCTTCCCGCCCGGCACCTGCACGCTGCGGATCTTGGCGACGTCCTTCACGACGGCCCGTTCGACGACGATCGGACGGCCGGCGTGCCGCGTGATGTGGTCGGCCGACTCGACGAGCAGGCGGACGACACCCGAGCCGACGGTGCCCATACCGACGACGCCGACACGGATTGGTGCGCTCATGGGGAAGGTGACTCCAGGAAAGCAGGACGAACCTCTGATCGTAATGAGCCTAGCTCGTGGCTGGAAGCATGCCGCGCGGTTTTCGGGCAGGGCAGGTTGTGCCGGTTCTGACGGCAGTCCCGGGCCGCCGGCACGGCTTTGATCCGTGGCCGCGAGTTTTTAACTTGCGGAATCCGTGCCAGGACACGGACAAGTTGAAAACTTGCCGCCACGGGGGCCAGGACACGGACAAGTTGAAAACTTGCCGCCACGGGGGCGAGGACACGGACAAGTTGAAAACTTGCCGCCACGGCCTCCTGTCAGGTTTTTTACGGATCGCGTACAACACGGCAGCTTTCAGAATCGATCAAGCATCAGCGGTACAGGAGCCCAGAGCCTTGGAAACGTCGGCCCGCGAATTTCTCGTCCGTCTGCTCGAAACCCCGAGTCCGTCCGGTTACGAACAGCCGATCCAGCGGCTGGTTCGCGACTACCTGTCGGGGATCGCCGATACCGTCGTCACCGACGCCCATGGGAATGTGATCGGGGCCAAAAACCCGTCCGCACCGCTGCGTATGCTCCTGGCTGGCCACTGCGATCAGATCGGCCTGATCGTGCAATACATCGACTCCGACGGGTTCATCTCGGTGCAGCCGATCGGGGGCTGGGACCCGATCCAGCTCGTCGGTGCCAGGGTGGTGATCTGGACCGCTGCGGGGCCACTCAACGGCGTCATGTCCCGGAAGCCGATCCATCTCCTCACGGAGGATGAGCGGAAGGTCGTGCCGAAGATGAAAGACCTCTGGATCGACATCGGCGCGGAAAACAAGGCCGATGCCGAGAGCGTGGTGCGGATCGGGGATTGCGTGACCTTTGAGCTGCGTTTTCAGCCGCTTCGGCGGAACCTCGCCAGCGGGGTTGCGATGGACGACAAGGTCGGCCTGTGGGTGGTGTTGGAGGCGTTTCGCCGGGCCGCGGCGGCGGGCCCCCTGCCCTGTGGGCTGTTCGTGGCCTCGACCGTCCAGGAGGAGATCGGCCTGAGGGGAGCCCAGACCAGCTGCTACGGCGTCGATCCGCACGTGGCCATCGCCGTCGACGTGACCCATGCCACCGACTGCCCCACGATCGACAAGAAGTCGGAGGGTGATGTGGGACTCGGCAAGGGGCCGGTCGTCTATCGCGGGCCAAACATGAATCCGCACGTGGTCGAGCGGCTGCTGACCGCGGCCAAGACCGGCGAGATCCCTGTCCAGCTGGGGGCCAGCGGCCGTGCCACGCCCACCGACGCCAACGTGCTTCAGACCACACGGGCGGGGGTAGCCACCGGCCTGGTCAGCGTGCCCAACCGATATATGCACTCCGCGGTGGAGACGATTTCGCTCGACGACGCTGACCGCACGGCAGATCTCCTGGCGGCATTTGTCCGCGGACTGGAG
>JBIIMX010000237.1:0-5342 GCA_044337765.1 Pirellulales bacterium
CCCCCCCAGACACGTACAGCCGAGCGGAAGAGCACGTCGGCGGCAGGGCGGCAGGAGTGTTCTGGCGGATCGTCTGTGAGTCGCACACGCAGCGTCGTACCGTCGCCTGCGATCTCGAAATGACGACCGCCCGGCGCGAGTAAAATGTCGCCCGGCCGGATCTCCTGGCCGGCCTGGGCCTCCCGGACCGTGGCGTTGCAGAGCTTTGTAAGCCGCTCGGCCAGTTGGCCGGTAAAGAACGCGGGCATGTGCTGCACGATCAGCACCGGGACCCGGACCGAGCCGGCCAACGCTGGCAACACCTCGGCAAGCGCCGTCGGGCCACCGGTCGACACGGCGATGACGATGCCCTTGATCGGCTCTTTGCGGGTGGTGGCAGGGGGACGGGCTACCGCCGAGGGTGCCGGACGAACGACCGCGTTCCCCCTCGGCACGAGCGCCTTGATTTTCGTGATCACATCCTCACGAATCCGGGTGGCGATCTCGTCGGCCGTCTGGGCGGCCGGTTTCGCCGCGTAGTCGTTCGCTCCGGCCAGCAGCGCGTCGAGTGTCGCTTTGGAGCCCCGCTCTGTCAGGCTCGAGAACATCAGCACCGGCAGCTTGGGGTGCGTTCGCCTGATCTCCTTGAGCGTGGCGATGCCGTCGAGCACGGGCATCTCGACGTCGAGCAGCACGAGATCGGGTGGACTGGCGGCGATGCTTGCCAGCGCGACCTGTCCATTGACGGCCGTCCCCACGACCCGCAGGTCGGGATCGGCGCCCAGCGTGGCGGACAGCACGCTGCGGATCGTGGCCGAGTCGTCGACGACGAGCACGCGAATCGGCCCACGGTTGCCTGCGGCCGCAGCCTCTGCAGCCGTACAGACACCGAGGGCGACGAGCTTGCGTGCGAGCGCCTCGGGAGTGAACGGTTTGGCGAGGAAATCATCGGCCCCGGCAGCCTGTGCGGCTGCAATCCGTTCCTTGTCGTTCTCCGTGGAGACCATCAGCAGCTTCAGGTTGCGATGGGCGGGAGCCGCCCGCAGCCTGCGGAGCAGTTCGATGCCATCCATGACCGGCATGTGCCAGTTGATGGTGACAAGATCGGGACGGGCCGATGATGCAAGCGCGGCGAGCGCCTCGAGGCCGTTGGCCGCCTCCGTACATTCAAACCGGAGTTCACGGAGCATGCGTGCGAGAATGCTGCGGCTCGGCTTTGAGTCATCGACAACAAGCGCACGCACGGCCATATCCTCCCTGACTGTCACTGAGCGTGTCAGGACCGACGGTATTCATCCACCAACCGTTGCAGGGCCTGCGCCATCCGGGCGAGTTCCTGTGATGAGACCTGCGTATTCGACGCCCCCTCGGCCGTGCTTTGGGCCGCCTGGGCGACCTGGACGATATTTTCGGCGATCTCGGACGACCCCGTCGTAGCTTCGACGATGTTGCGCCGGATCTCGCTGGTCGTGACCGACTGCTCCTCGACGGCGGCGGCGATCCGCGTCTGGAGAGCGTCGATGGACTCGATCACTCTGCGAATCCCGCCGATGTCCGATACGGCCTGTCTGGTGTCGCTCTGCATCGCATCGATCTTGCCGCCGATGTCTTCGGTGGCCCGGGCGGTCTCGCGGGCCAGCTCCTTGACCTCGTTGGCAACGACGGCGAAACCGCGGCCCGCTTCGCCGGCCCGGGCGGCCTCGATCGTGGCGTTGAGGGCGAGCAGGTTCGTCTGTTCGGCGATCGATGTGATGACTTTCACGACCTTGCCGATCTCGGCACTCGAGTGGCCCAAGGCGTCCATCGTCGTCGAGGCGGTCCCCGCCATGTCCACCGCCTCCTTGGCAACGGAGGCGGCTTGCTGGGCGCTCTTGGCTATCTCATGGATGCTCGCCACGAGGTTTTCAATCGAACCTGATACCGTTCCGGCATTGCTGCTCACCTGCTCGGCTGCTGCCGACACGAGATTGGCCTGCGCGGTGGTTTCCTCGGCGGCAGCGCTCATCTGTTGGCTCACACTCGTCAACTCCTCGGAAGAACTCGCCAACGCATGGGTGTTGTCGACGATACCGGCGACGAGTGCTGCCTGCCGGTTGGACTCCCGAGTCAGCCGCCGGGCGATGCTCGACGACACGAGCAGCACTCCCAGCGTGGTCAGGCCGAAGATGGTGAGGGCGAAATTCCGCAGCCTGTGGATTGGCGCCAGCACCTCCGCCTGATCGATCTCGGAAATAAGCGCCCAGCGGACCGTTCCCCGGTCGGAGGCCTCGTCGCGGTGGATCGTGACGGGGCACCAGGAGGAGAGGACGGGCTTGCCGCGGTAATCGATCCCGAGCGCAGTTCCCGACTGGCCTTCGTCCAGCGCGCTCTTCACGGCGGCCGTGTTGACCTTGAACTTCGGATTGATGATCGTGGAGGTCACGCCCATCTCGGCGGCAAACCGGGAGTTGCTGCGAAACATCCGGTCGAAGCCGACCGCGTATGTTTCACCGGTGCTGCCCATTCCGGTCGTCTCCGCGATGATATCGTTTGCCCGGTCGCTCGGGATCTGAAAAGCGACCACGCCGACCAACTGCCGTCCGTCGTAGAGAGGTGCGGCGATGAAACTGGCCGGTGCCATGAAGGAGGGAAAATAGCGGGCGAAATGACCATAGGCCACCGCGTCCCGTCGGCCGCTGCCGACAGCCTCCGCGAATGCTTTGGCGAGACTGGTGCCGACCAGTGGACCACTGCGCAACGATGCGGCAAAGTCGGGCTCCTTGTGCACCGTGTAGACGATGTTGCCCGTCGCAGCATCGATGAGAAACACGTCCGCGAGCCCGTACTTCTGGAGGATGCTGCGAAACAGCGGGTGAAACGTGGCATGGACCTTCGAGTAGGCGGACTGGTCGTCGGCCGCGTCGAGCATCAGTTTCAAGCCGATGGCGTGTTCATTGCTGCGGATGTAGAGGTACTGCAGGTAGGCGGCAGTGTCGTCGAGTGACTCCACGATCGGTGCCGCGGCGGGTTCTTCGCTGGTTTGCTTCCGATATTCCGCGGTAAATTCGCCAATGTAATGCGAATCGAGTTCACGGCGAGCCCGCGCAACCGCCTTGTCGTCGGCCTTGTTGTCGGCGAGGACGGTGGTGAAGGCGGACTGAAACTGCTTGCAGGCGTCGATCGTCATGCGGTCCTCGGAGAGCACACGCAGTTCCTCGTGCAACGTATTGAAATAGCGTTCCACCGACTTCGCCGTGATCGTACGGACGGTTTGCAACTTGCTGAACGCCTCGGTTGTCAGCGCCGCTGCCGCCGACCGATAGGTCGCGATACCCATCAGTGCCAGCGGGATCAGCGAGACGGCCAGCAGCGCCAAGAGCAGCCTGTTGCCGAGCAGCGCGCGCCAGCCTCCGTTCGAAACCTGTGGCCGGTCGGTCTGCGTCGTCGTGTCGATGTCATAGGCCGCCATGCGAGGCTCCCTGCTTCTGGAGGAACGGCTCGCGCTGCCGCGCGAGAGAATGCACTATGCGCTGGGGATCGAGGAAATGCACGAGCCTGTCTGCACCGGCATAGACCCCGGTAACGGCGTCGTGCGTGCTGTCGGCAGACGGCTTCGACGGGTGTTCGATCGCATCCTCCGCCACCTCGATCACGTCGAGCATTTCATCCACGAGCAGGCTGTACCAGTCGTCGTGGAGGCGAAGCACGAGGTGGGTCCGGCCGGCCGGTGGCTCGGTGGCGTTCAGGCCGAGACGACGCCGCATGTCGATCACCGGCACGATCCGACCCCTCAGGTGGATGAGGCCAAGAACCGCTTCTGGGGCATGCGGCACGTGCGTGATTCGTCCATCGCGGAGCACCTCGGCCACTCCGTCGGAGCCGACGGCGAAACAGTCGTCGCCGACAAGAAAGCAGCAGTATCGGGTGATCATTGGCGGTGCGGGCATGGCGGGGGCGATCACAAACGGGCACCAGTGGATGGCAGGAAAGCCCCCAGATCGAGCACTTCCGTGGCGATGCCGCCGACGGCAAGCGTTCCTGCCACGCCGGGGGAGGCCAGCGACGGCTGCAGCATGGAATCCGCCTCTGTGACGTCGACAATCTGCCTCACGGCGAGGCCGATTCCCCCGCAGCGGTCGTCGAGCACCACGAGCTTGAGGGCGTCGGCATCGGCCTGCACTGAATGGACACCGAGCAGGCTGTCGGCATCGACCACGGGTGTGAACAGATCACCGCGTCGCACCAGGCACTTGCCACCGACGTTTTGCAGTTCATGCCCGGCGAACTGCTCGAGACGCACGACGGTGTCGATGGGCACTGCAATCCGGCGGCCGGCGTTGGTGCGGCAGACCAGGTAGCTCTCGGCGGAGGACCTCGTTGACGGAGTCTCGGCCTCGCTGCGACGCGGCTGCGCCGGGAGTTCCGCGGCACGCAGGATGCCTCGAAGGTCAAGGATCAGCACGACGCCGCCGTCGCCGAGCACCGTGGCGCCCGAGTAGATGCCCAACTGTCCAAGCAGGCTGCCGATCGGCTTGACGACGATCGTCGATAGGCTGGCAGCCTCCGTACGCGTCGCGGGCAGACTCGTGGCCAGACTCCCGCCGAACGCAAGGGCGTCTGCGGGAATGCCGCTGGTCTGCGTGCCGTCGACGACGAGTCCGAATTCGTGGTCGTCGACCCGCACGAGCACGACCGTGCCATTCTCCCGGGCGGCGGTGGTCGGCCGCAGGCCCAAGAGCACGTCCAGGAACACCACGGGAACGAGGCGGCCTCGCAGGCGGATCACATCCGCCCCGGCGAGACCCTCGATGCGTGGGCCACCCTCGGCCCGCAGCGACACCAACTCGCTGACGGCCGCCTGCGGCAGGGCGAACCGTTCCGCGGCTGATCGCACCACGAGCGCCGGAATGATGGCCAACGTGAGCGGCACGCGGACCCGCACTGTCGTGCCAATGCCTGGGCGGCTCTTGAGGTCGACCGTGCCACCGATCGCCTCGATATTCGTCTTCACGACGTCCATGCCGACCCCACGGCCCGAGACGCTCGTCACCTGGGCTGCCGTGGAGAAACCGGGCTCAAAGATGAACTGGAGCACCCGCTCGTCGGGGAGCAGGGCGGCGGCGGTGGCGTCGATCAAGCCGCGGGCAACGGCTTTCGCACGAACCGCCTCCACGGGGATTCCGGCCCCGTCATCCTGCACCTCGATCGTCACCTGACCGCTCTCGTGGAAGGCCCGCAGCAGGAGCCGTCCGGCCCGTGGTTTGCCCGCAGCCTCGCGGACAGCGGGGGGCTCGATGCCATGATCGACGGCGTTCCGCACCAAGTGGGTGAGCGGATCGCGGATGCTTTCGACGAGCGTGCGGTCGAGTTCGGTGTCGGCACCG
>JBIIMX010000238.1:0-5337 GCA_044337765.1 Pirellulales bacterium
CCGTCGTGGTGGCGGTCACCGTGCGGGGCGCCGTGCCCCCGACGTGGAGTTCATCCACGAACGTGGCCACGATCTCGTCCCCCACGGCGGCCGTGAGGGCGGCGTCGGCGCGGTCGACCGGCTGGTCTTCCACGAACGGCACGAGCGAGAACTGTCCGCCGAACCGACCGGTGTGCACCTCGTCGCCCGCGGAAGGGGGCGGGGCGGCGGCACCCGCGGCGGGCTCGGCGGCGAGCGCCTTCAGTTCGGCCAGCGTGATCGTGATCTCGTCGCGGGTCCGCCACTGGTCTTCCTCGGTGCGCAGCATCTTCTCGATGTCGACGCCGGTGCTGGTGGAGCTGCGGACCTCGTCGGTCTCCTCCTCCTTGAAGCGGGAGAGCACGCGGACCGTCGCCGAATCGGCCTTCGGGGAGACGTCGAGATCGGCTTCGGAGAGCAGCACGAAGACCGGCTGCCCGAGAAACGCCGCCACGGCCTGCGACTCGTAGTCGCCCCGCGTGAAGAGCAGCGACGCGGAGGAGACCACCTTCACCTCCCGCGCGCGGGCGACGTCTTTCTTTCCTTCGAGCGTGTTGTTGTCGACGTACGACGTGCGGATCGTGTCGCCGCCGATCACCTGCAGCACGTCGTCGCCCGGCTTCGCCTTTCCAAGCGCCGTCGCGATCGAGCCGATCGAGGCGTTTTCATCCCCCGGCAGCGGCACGAGCGACACGGTCTCCGAGTCGCCGCTGGCGGACGTGACCTTCACCTTCACCTCCTCGCCGAGCTTCTCGAGCACGGGAAGGTCGGTGTCGTGGATCTTCACGTAGAACCGGCGGCCGGCCTCGGCATATTCCACGGCGCCGCTCTGCTCGTCGACGAACGTGCCCACGAGGCCGAGGGCCTCGATCGCCTTGTTCCAGTTGCCCTGCGCGAAGTGGCACATGCCGATGTAGTAATACGACTGGTTGGCCCAGATCGTGTTCGGGAAATCGTTGGTGATTCGCCGCAGCAGCGGGAAGGCCTGGGCGTATTGCCGCGTCTGGAAGAAGGCGATCCCCTGGAGGTAGAGCCCCTCGAGGAAGAGCTCGCGGGTCTCGGCGTCCATCTCCACGCCCGGCTGCTCGAGGCCCTTTAGATTGCGGAGGTAACCGATCGCCTCCATCTGCTCGCTGCGGGAGAGGGCGTGTTTGCCGAGCGCGAGATACGCCTTGAAGCGGATCGGGTCGTTGGGGTACTGCTCGATGATCGTTTCGAGGATCTTCTGGCCGCGGTCGTGCTCGCCCGAGTCGAGCAGTTCCTGCGCCTTGCGCAGGAGTTGGAAGGCGGCGTAGTTGCCAGCGTCGCCCTTCTTCTCCCCCTGCGCGCCGCCACGCTGTCGCGCCGGCCGCTGCGCCTCCGCCGCCTGCGGCAGGAACAATGTCGCCGCGATGCCCAGCACCACGACAGGCCCGAAAGCCCGTCGCGGTAGCGACGGGGTGACGCGAGCCATCACCAACCGGGTATTGGTCGCGCAACGCCATACGAGATCGCCACGCGTCACCCCCCGGCTTCCGCCGGGGGCTTCTGGAAATTCACTCATCCGCATCGACGCCTCCTCCGATCGGGAGCCCCATCTCCTCGAGCCGCTGGTGCGCCTCGCTGGATTGGCCGCTCTTGGGGTATTTCTTGAGCACGCCGCGGAGCGAGCGGACGTATTTTTCCTTGATGCCGGCGTCGCGGTAGAGGTAGGCGGCTCGCAACGCCGCATCGGGCGCCGAATCCTTGAAGAAGTTCTCCACCTCGCGGAGTTGGGCGACGGCAGGATCGAGCTTGCCCAGCTTGGCGAGGCACTCGGACGTCCAGAGGAGCGTCTGCGGCGGGCTGTCGGCCTGCTGATAGGCCTTGATCGCGTCTTCGTACTTGCCCGACCACTGCAGGAGGTTGCCACCGAGCGAGTACGACTCCTTGGCATGGGCAGGCACGTTTTGCATGTCGGCCGCCAGGGCGATGCCCTCGGGAAAGTCCTTCTCAGACCGCACATGGCCGTGGTGCGGATGGCACCGCCAGTGGAGGTAGCGCAGGGCATGCATCCTCCCTGCGTCAGTGTTCGTGAAGGACTGGCAGGCCATGAGGGCGAGGTCGCGGCTGCCGGGCAATGGCCAACGATCGCGAAACCAGTTGAGCATGCCAATCTTGACGTCGTCTTGAATCTCGGCCGGCCGCAGCTTCGCGAAGGCGGCCTTGGCCCGCTCGGGGTCACGGTTCGTTTCCAAGAGGGTGAAAACGAGGTTTTGGATGTCGGCGTTCGACATCTTCGCAAAGTCGAGCTTTTGGTAATACTCTTCGACCTTCTCCTTCTTGGCTGCGTAGGCACCGATCCAGCGGACCACGCGGCCCGAGTCGCCGTCCTTCTGGCGATCAGCGAACTGCTTGTCGAGCCGCTGGGCCCAGGCTGCGTCGTCGCGATCGTAGGCGCGGATGTAATTGGCAAGATCGATCTGGAAGCCGTCGTCGGCCGGCATCGGGCCCTGCATCTTGCCCGCCCAGTAGCGGTAGAAGGCGTCGCGCTGGTCTTTCTGGAGGTCGGTGAAGGTACTGTTGGCGGGATTGTTGATCGCGTCGCGGACACGCGCCCAATAGAGGCCGTCGCTGGCGACGTCTTCTCCGGCGTCGCGCGGGCCGTGTTCGAAAGTCTTGGCGGCCACGTAGAAGGCACGGAGTTTTTCAGCGTCGGGCTTGGTGCGGATGTAGTAGGGCACCACGCGGCCGATGGCGCCGCGGGCCGCGTCGGGGCTCGAGTTTCTGAAGTTGATGGCCACCTGCTCGAACCGCTTGATTCCCTCGTCCCCCTTGCCCTGCTTGAGAAGATTGTCGGCCAGGGCATTCAGAGCTGCCGCACCGAGCGGCTCCTTGGCATAGTCGGCGTCGTCGGCCAACGCGAGCCAGGCCTTCATCGCCTTCTCGACGTCGCCATTCTCGGAGTGGCACTGGCCGATTCGGAACTGGGCAGCGGCGGCATATTTCACGTCGTCGGGGAAGAAGTCGAGCACCTCCTGATAGACCTTGATCGCCTCGAACCGCTTCTGCAGTTCCTGCAGCGACCGGCCCTTCCGCAGGATGGCGTAGGGCGTGACCTTCGACTCCGGAAACTGCACGATGAAGGCGTCGTATTCGGCGAGTGCCCGAGGGTAGTCCCTAGCGGCGAAGACCTTGTCGGCCTTGTCGAGCGTGACCCCCTCGAAGGTGTCGAGTTTGGCCCGTTCCTCGTTGGTGAGGCTCGTTTCCTGGCCGTGGGCGGTTGGACAAGCCGGCCAGGCGGCGGCCAGGACGAACCAAAGGACCGTCAGGAGACGAGTCGACGGGAGGAGGATCGACGGGAGGTGTCGCATGGTGCGAACTGTCAACATACAAAGAAAATTCCGGGAAAACGCTGGATCGCGATGCAGACGGATGGCTATGATCGAGTGTGTCGGCAGAGGCGTTTTTAGTTTACCCTCGGCCAGACGACCGACCCAAATCGGGCCGAGTCTGCCGGCAAACAGGCTGGAAGAATATGACCGCGGCGGCGTTTTCGTTACGGTCTCGTACGCCCCTCGGCAACGCCGGACTCTGCCGCAGGGCGATTTTGAGGGCTTTTTTCGGCCAGTTGCTCCTTGGGAGGGCCGGCGTGCCGCACCCCGCCGAACGGCCGGTCTTGCAGAAGCCGCCCGTCCTATAAAAAGGTGTTTTCGGCGAGAACCTTGTCGAGGGCAACGCGGCAAGAGGGTAGATGTCGAGCGTGTATCGAGGGCCTCTCTGAACCGAAGGCAAAACCATGAAGAAACAGATTCTCGGAAACGGCAGCCACACCGGAGAGGCGGGGCATGGCGAGCCGGTTCCCCCTGCAGCACCGACCGGCGACCGTGCCACGCGGCGGCAGGTGCTGGCCGGTCTGGCCGCGGGCGCGGTGGCGGCGTGGCCGACGATCATCCCCGCGCGGGCACTCGGCCTGGAGGGAGCGGTGCCGCCGAGCGAGAAGATCAACCTCGGAGTCATTGGGATCGGACCGCGTTGCACCTATGTGCTCACGTCCATGCTCGGTCTGCCCGACGTCCGCTGCGCGGCGATCGCCGACGTACAGAAGAGCAGGCGGGACGCGGGAAAGCAGGTCGTTGACAAGCTCTCGGGCAACTCCGACTGCGTGCTCTACCGCGACATGCGGGAACTCCTTTCCCGCAAGGACATCGACGCGGTGCTCGTGGCCACCGGCGACCGCTGGCATGCGCCGGCCTCAATCCTCGCAGCCGAGGCGGGGAAGGACGTCTACTGCGAGAAGCCCTGCGGCCTGTCTATGAAGAACGTTCAGACTTTGGCCGCGACGATGAAACGGACCGGCCGCATCTTCCAGGCAGGCACGCAGCGGCGGAGCGTGCCGCAGTTTCAATCGGCCGTCGAGATGGCCCGCACGGGCAAGCTCGGCAAGCTCGACACGCTCTACGCCTCGGTCTACCAGCCGGAACTCGGCAATGCCTGGCTCCCGGGCGAGCCGACGCCCGCGGCCGACGTCTGCGACTGGAACCTTTGGCTCGGGCCGACCCCGTGGCGGCCCTACAACGCGTCCTACGTCGCGGGCAAGTGGCGAGGCCAGTTTGATTTCGAGTCTGGAGCGCGGCTGCTCGACTGGGGCGCACACACCGTCGACATCTGCCAGTGGGCCAACGACGCCGACGGCACGACGCCGATCGAATTCGAGCCTGGGCCGACCGGCATCACCTGCCGCTATGCCAACGGCGTGAAGCTCATCCTCGATTTTCTCAAGACGCCGTTCGGCGACCGCGGCCCGAATTGGAACACAAAGCTCGGGCTCTGCCCGGTGCGGTTCGTGGGGAGCGAGGGCTCGGTGGAGGTGGGCGACGACGGCATCGAGGTGAAGCTCGCCGGTGCGGAGGCGGAGGCGGAAAAGATCAAGAAGACCCGCGGCATCGACGCCCAGACGCACGCCCGCGACTTTTTCGACTGCGTTCGGTCGCGAAAGGCCACGATCACCAATCCCGACGTGATGCTCCATTCGCATCTCGCCTGCTTCGCGGCGTCGCTCTCCTGGATCCTCGGCCGTAAGCTCACGTTCGACCCGGCGAAGGACGAATTCATCGGCGACGCCGAGGCCAACTCGTTGCGATCGCGGCCCGAACGCGACTGCTGGGCGTAAGCCGCCCCCAATGCCTGGAAGCCCGAAGCGCAAGCTGAGGGAAACCGCGGCTGGGCGAGAAAAATCGGGACGGGAGCGAATTGAATCCGCTTCCCCGAGGATCGGGCGTGGCGAAATTCTTCCCTTCCCGAATCCAGATTTGGTGCCTGTCCAGATTTGGTGCCTGGCACCATTTTTACTTTTCAGCG